>JAEZKJ010000117.1 GCA_023415545.1 Bacteroidota bacterium | reverse complement strand
GACAAAAGATATACGATATATTAATATCATATTCTAAGAGACATATTGTTCACTATATTCCTCAAAAAAAGTGTCCATATATAATTTACACTCGTGAAAGGCAGAATGCAGATAAAATTATTTTATCGCCTGATATTTACGAAAAGAGAAAAGAGAGTTATGAGAAAAGAATAAAAGCAATGGTAGATTATGTTTCATCAGAAGATAATTGCAGAAGTAGAATGCTTTTAAACTATTTTGGGGAGAAAAACCGACATAACTGTATGATGTGTGATGTGTGTCTTGAAAAACATAACTCCGGAATCAAAAAGGGAGAGTTCAAAGATATTGAGGATAGCATAAAAAGTGCTATCGGTGATAGTAAAATTTTGGCAACATCACTTATCGACATATTAGAATATGATAAAGAGAAGATACAGAAGGTAATAACATATCTTACACATGAAGAAATTATAGGTATAAAAGATGGATATATATTTATATTAAGATAAAATGCTAACTTTGTAATAAAATACAACAACATAGAATATAGACAATGAATATTTTCAAATCACTTTTTGGAGGAAATGGCTCTAAAGAGAACAACAAAGAATTAGATAAAAATAAGGATTTCGATATCTTAAAATATGATGGTATACGAGCTCTTCATATTAATAAGGTTGATTATGCAATACGATGCTTTGAAAAAGCTTTGGAGATAAAGGATGATGTTGAGACTATGGAGTTTTTGGCACATGCATATATAGCTGTTAATGATCATAAAGCTGCAATAGATATTCTTGAAAAAGAGTGCGCTTTGGAACCTTCTGAAATAAAGCCTCTTCTTTCACTTGCTTCAGTATATTATATGGAAGAAGAGTATGCCAAAATGAATGATACATGCAACCGAGCTATTGCTATTGATGATAATGATATCACAGCGCTATTCCTCAATGCAAAAGCTCTTGTTGGATTGAAAGATAACATTATGGCTATTGCAATGCTTACTAAAGCAATATCTATTAAAGATGATTATTTAGAAGCTTATCTTCTTCGTGCTAAAATTTTATTCTCAATGAAGCAGATAAACAATGCCAAAGAGGATATTGAACATCTGTTATCTATTGATTCGGATAATGAAACTGCTCTTCTTCTTAAAGGAGAAATAATTGCATCGGAAAACAATATTGAAGAGGCAATCGATATTTTAGATAGAGTACTTTCTGTAAATCCTTTTAATGAAAACGCTTATATACTAAAAGGTAATATACTTACAAATAACAAAGATTTCGACAAGGCTATTGAGGTTTATGATGAAGCTATAGAGATTAACCCACAGTTTGCTCAGGCTTTTCATGAAAGAGGAAGAGCAAAATTACTGAAAGGTGATAAAGATGGCTCGGTGGAAGATATGAAAAAAGCTATGGAACTTGCTCCGGAGAGTGAAGGGAAAATTGATGGAGAGTTCAAGAACTTCGACAATATGAACAAAAATGTTCCTTGGTAATTCAAATACAATATAGATGATGATTCATAAGTCATTTTAACAAACAAGTAATCTTCGTTAGATTAGTTCTAACGAAGATTACTTGTTTATAAAGTGTTGCTTTTTTAAGTCACCCTCTTTATTTTAGAATCTTTTTATATAAGCCTCTTTTAATTGATTCATAGCTTTTTCAATTATACTCTTAGGTGCGGCTGCATTAAGGCGCATATAACCTATTCCCTCTTTACCAAACATCTCACCATTATTGAGTGCAAGGTTAGCCTCATCGGAGAAGAAACTATTAAGTTCATCTTGAGTAAGAGCTAAATCTTTACAATCCAACCATACTAGATAAGAGGCTTGAGGACGTAAAACCTTAATTTTGGGAGTATGCTCTTTTGTGAACTTATCGATATAATCAATATTTTTCTGAATATAACTTTTGCACTGCTCCAGCCACTCCTCACCATTACTATAAGCTGCTGTGACTGAAATAAAAGAGAAAACATGTCCCATATCAAGTTCACAAGCAGCCATAAACTTTTTAAAACGCTCACGTATCTCTTCGTTGTATATAATAACATGTGATGCAGAGAGCCCCGGCATATTAAAAGCTTTACTTGGTGACATAAATGTTACAGAGTTCATCCTAGCTTTTTCACTTACCATAGAAAATGGAGTATGTTTCAGTGGTAAGAAGGTAAGGTCGGCATGAATTTCATCGGAAAATACTAATACTCCCTCTTCATAACATATTTCAGCCAAAGTCTCAAGTTCATCTTTTCTCCATACTCTTCCTCCAGGGTTATGAGGGTTACATAGTATAAATAAAGAGCAACCTTTAATATCTCGTTTTATAGCTTCAAAATCCATGCAATATACTCCATCGACCATCTTCAACGGATTATAAACAACCTCACGTTGATTCTCCTCGGTCACAATACGAAAAGGATGATATACAGGTGGCTGAATCATAACTTTATCGCCTTGTTTTGTCAAAGCATTCATCGCCATTCCTAATCCGGGTACAATACCGGGAATGAAATTAATCATCTCCTTCTCAATTTCCATTCCATATCTACTCTTTACCCATGATATTATGGAGTTATAATATTCATCGCTTTTACATGTATATCCTAATATACCATTCTCACATCTTTTTCGTATAGCATCAGTTATGAATGGTGCGGTTTCGAAATCCATATCAGCTACCCAAAGAGGAATAAGATCAGTGCGTCCCCAAATGGATTTCATATTTTCGATTTTTATGGCATCGGTACCATTTCTATCAATAACCTTATCAAAATTATATTTCATAGTAGTTTTATTTTTTTGATAATCAAATATAAAGATTTAATTAAAACAAACGAATAAAAATAGTTGTCGATTGATTACGAAAAATAAAATTATATCCAAAGAAAGAAAAATAGTCATTTTTATTTGTTTTTATAATTAAAATCGTACATTTGCATCGAATTCGTTAGAAATAAAAGCAAAATGAAATCATTATACAATACATACTTCTTCTTCTTTTATTACTTTTACTTTAGCAACAAAGTGAAGCGGGAGATTGTATATGTACATTAAAAAGTTGATTCTTAAGATATAAAATAACAATAAAATCCCGCTTCATGAGATGAAGTGGGATTTTTTTTAATACTATAAATTCATGAAAAGAGTAGCAATTCAAGGAATCCCTGGTTCGTATCACGATATAGCAGCACATCAGTTCTTTGAGAATGAAGAGATAGAACTTATATGTTGTTCCTCTTTTGAAGAGATTTTTATAAAGATGAAAGAGGATTACGACATTATTGGTATGTTGGCTATAGAAAATACCATTGCAGGTAGTTTATTGCATAACTATGAACTGCTTCGTCAAAGTGGAGCAACCATAATTGGAGAACACAAACTAAGAATAAAACATAGCTTTGTTTGCCTGCCTGATGATAATATTGAAGATATTGTTGAAGTAAACTCACATCCTGTAGCACTGGCACAATGTAGAGAATTTTTGCAACAATTTCCTAAGATGAAGATAGTTGAAACTGATGATACTGCAGCAAGTGCACAAGCAATTAAAGAAGAGAACCTTAAAGGACATGCTGCTATATGCTCACATTATGCTGCCGAGCTATATGGGATGAAAGTTCTTCAAGAGGGAATAGAGACAAACAAACATAACTTCACTCGTTTTCTTGTTGTAAGTGATCCATGGAAAGCTGATGATTTACGTAAGGAGAAGGTAATGAATAAGGCCAATATCGTCTTCTCTCTTCCTCATCATGAGGGAAGTTTATCGCAAGTTTTATCTATATTCTCATTCTATAACATCAATCTCACAAAAATTCAGTCATTACCTATTATTGGTCGCGAATGGGAATATATGTTTTATGTAGATGTTATATATAGTGATTATTTAAGGTATAAACAATCTATTGATGCCGTTATACCATTAACAAGAGAACTAAAAATAATTGGTGAATATGCAGAAGGAAAATCAAACATATAGAATTAAACCTGCCGAAAGAGTAGAAAGCGTAAGTGAATACTACTTCAGCAAGAAGCTAAAAGAGGTAGCACAAATGAATGCTAAAGGCATGGATGTTATTAGCTTGGGAATAGGTAGTCCCGACATGCCTCCTTCACAAGAGACAATAAATACTCTTTGTGAGAATGCACAACGTGCCGATGTACATGGGTATCAGCCTACCATTGGAATTCCGGAGCTACGAAAAGCTATGGCCGATTGGTATAAAAGATGGTATGATGTTGATTTGAATCCTGATACGGAAATTCAACCACTTATAGGTTCTAAAGAGGGCATTTTACATGTTACACTTGCTTTTGTAAATCCGGGCGACCAGGTTTTAGTTCCTAATCCAGGATATCCAACATACACCTCGCTTAATAAGATATTAGGTAGTGACATCATTAACTACAACTTGAAAGAGGAGAATAATTGGGAACCTGACTTTGATGAGTTAGAGAAGATGGATCTGTCGCGTGTAAAACTTATGTGGACGAACTATCCTAATATGCCTACAGGTGCAAATGCTTCAATGAAACTTTATGAAAAGTTAGTAGATTTTGCTCTTCGTCATAACATAGTTATTGTGAATGATAATCCATATAGCTTAATATTAAACAATAAACCGGTGAGTCTGTTGAGCGTTAAGGGAGCAAAAGAGTGCTGTATTGAGTTTAACTCTATGAGTAAAAGTCACAATATGCCTGGATGGAGAGTGGGTATGATTGCTACAAATGCTACATTTATTCAGTGGATACTAAAAATAAAAAGCAATATTGATAGTGGTACATTCCGTCCACTTCAACTCGCTGCTGCGCAAGCTTATAACAATTCATACGAATGGCATCAAGAGGCTAATATTGATGTTTATAAACGTCGACGTGCATATGCTGAGGATATTATGAATGAGCTTAAATGTACATTCGATAAAAATCAAGTAGGAATGTTTCTATGGGGAAAGATACCTGAGAAATATAATGATGTGGAAGAACTTACTGAAAAGATTCTTCATGGAGCAAGAGTATTTATTACTCCGGGATTTATCTTTGGAAGTAATGGAAAAAGATATATACGAATTTCTCTATGTGCTAAAGAGGATAAACTGAAAGAGGCATTAGAAAGAATCAAGAGAGTAAATAAGGATAATAACTAAAAAATAATAGAAAAAATATATATTATGGAATTAGATTTGAAACCATTAGAACTTGCCGGGGTTGATAAAAAACGCCCTATTATCATTGCAGGACCTTGTAGTGCTGAAACTGAAGAACAAGTTATGACCTCTGCAACTCAACTTGCAGCTAAAGGTATCAAAATATTCAGAGCAGGAATTTGGAAACCTAGAACTAAACCGGGTGGTTTCGAAGGTGTTGGAGTAGATGGTTTGCCTTGGCTTAAAAGAGTTAAGGAGGAGACAGGAATGCTTGTCTCTACTGAAGTGGCAACAGCAAAACATGTGTACGAATCTTTAAAAGCCGGTATAGATATTCTTTGGATAGGTGCTAGAACTACTGCTAACCCTTTCGCTGTCCAAGAGATTGCTGATGCACTTAAAGGAGTAGATATCCCAGTACTTATAAAGAATCCGGTTAATCCTGATCTAGAACTTTGGATAGGTGCACTTGAAAGAATAAATGGTGCAGGAATAAAACAATTGGGAGCAATACATAGAGGGTTCTCTTCCTACGACAAGAAGATTTATCGTAATCTTCCTCAATGGCATATACCTATTGAACTAAGAAGACGTATTCCCGGACTACCAATTTTCTGTGATCCAAGTCATATTGGTGGTAAGCGTGAGCTTATAGCTCCACTTAGCCAACAAGCTATGGACCTAGGATTTGATGGTATCATTGTTGAGAGTCATTGTAATCCTGATGCTGCATGGAGTGATGCTTCACAACAAATTACTCCTGATGTACTTAGCTATATTCTTAATCTTCTTGTGATAAGAAAAGAGACACAATCAACTGAAAACCTTAGCGAATTAAGAAATCAGATTGATGAGTGCGATAACCAGATTATAGAGATCTTATCAAAGAGAATGAGAATATGTCGTGAGATTGGTACTTACAAAAAAGAGCATGACATGACAATTCTTCAAACAGGACGTTACAACGAAATTCTTGATAAGAGAGGTGCTCAAGGTGCTTTATGTGGTATGGATTCTGATTTTATTAAACATGTATTCGAGGCTATACACGAAGAGAGTGTGCGCCAGCAGATGGAGATAATAAACAAATAAAAAAATAAAAGATGAAAATTCTTATTTTGGGAGCCGGGAAAATGGGCTCCTTCTTTACTGATGTATTAAGTTTCAAACATGAAACTGCTGTTTTTGATGTTGACCCAAAACGACTTCGATTTGTATACAATACATATAGATTCACATCTCTTGAAGAAATAAAAGAGTTCGAGCCTGAATTGGTCATCAACGCAGCCACAGTAAAAAACACTATCGAAGCATTTAACAGAGTACTTCCTGTATTGCCAAAGGAGTGTATTATTAGCGATATAGCATCTGTAAAGACAGGTATTCAGGAGTTCTATGAAAAATCAGGATTCCGTTATGTATCCACTCATCCAATGTTTGGTCCTACATTTGCAAACCTTGATCAATTGAGCACCGAGAATGCTATAATTATTAAGGAGGGAGATCATCTAGGAAAAATCTTCTTCAAGGATTTATATCAGCAGTTGGGACTCAATATATTCGAATATACTTTCGATGAGCATGATACTACTGTTGCATACTCCCTCTCTATTCCATTTGTTTCAACTTTTGTTTTTGCAGCAATCATGGAACATCAAGATGCTCCTGGAACAACATTCAAAAGACATATGGCTATAGCTAAAGGTGTACTTAACGAAGATGATTACCTACTTCAAGAGATACTTTTCAATCCACGTACCCCTTCACAAGTTGAGAAGATTAGAATAGAATTGAATGAACTGCTCGACATCATAAACAACAAAGATGCTGAAGGAATGCGTGCTTATTTAAGTAAGATTAGGCATAATATTACAAAATAGTTTTACACTAAACTTTTTATGATATTCCTCTAAAGAACTAGTTTTTTAGAGGAATATTTTTTGTTGTATAATGTTGTTATCTTGATTGAAAACCTATTATTTATCAATTTATTTCGTATTTGAAGTGATTGTGAAACAATAAAGCAAGAAAATGAAACATACAATATCATTGTATTACATATGATAAGATATTGGAAACATAAAAAAAAATCTCTAGAATAGAGTTTAAGTAAATTTGTATAGTGCCTATACAAGCACACAGATAGTAAATTACTTATTAACCCTATACTAAATATGTTGAAAAATAGACTCTGCTACCTCTTTATCTTTTGCTTGTCTGCTTTTATAACTGCTAATGCAATTGATAATAAAGGAATAACTTACCAACAAATTTCACCTGATCGTTTTACTCTTGTTGAGAGCAAAACACCACTACCTATCCTTTTAGACAAATCGGATAATATAGCCATAAACATTGCAGCTAATAATTTATCAAAAGATTTCGAACGAGTATGTGGTACATCAGCTAATATTTTATATAAACCCGATGGTTGCAAAAACATTATTATTATCGGTTCTATTAACAGCAATTATATTTCTAAGCTAATAAAATCAAAAAAGGTTGACCTCTCTTCATTAAAAGGAAAGAATGAGATGTATTTAATGACAACTGTTAAAAATCCATTTGAGGGAGTCGATGAAGCTTTAGTTATTGCAGGTAGTGATAGAAGAGGTACTGTTTATGGAATATATGAACTATCGGAACAGATAGGTGTATCTCCCTGGTATGATTGGGCTGATGTACCTGTTTCAAAAAGCAATAATTTATCTATAGTACGTGGGAAATATACAGCCGGTGAACCTGCTGTAAAATATAGAGGTATATTTCTTAATGATGAAGCACCTTGTCTTACAGGATGGGTAAAGAATACCTATGGAACTGATTTTGGTGACCATCGCTTTTATTCAAGAGTATTTGAATTGCTATTACGTCTTCGTGCCAATTTTATATGGCCTGCGATGTGGGGATGGTCATTTTATGCTGATGACCCTGAAAATAGTAGTACAGCCGATAATATGGGAATCATAATGGGAACTTCACACCATGAGCCAATGGCTCGTAACCATCAGGAGTGGGCAAGAAAAAGAAATGAGTATGGGGTATGGGATTACAATACAAATCAAACTACTATCGATCAATTCTTTAAAGAGGGTATTGAACGTTCTATAACAAATGAGGACCTTATTACCATTGGTATGCGAGGTGATGGCGACACAGCATTAGGTGGAAAAGAGGGAGAAGATGATAAATATGTGAATCATGATGAAGAGAATCTTCGCCTTTTAGAGAAGATTATTAAAAACCAAAGAAAAATTATTAAGGATGTAACTGGAAAATCTCCTGAAAAGAGACAACAAGTTTGGGCTCTATATAAAGAGGTACAACGTTTTTATGATATGGGATTAAGAGTTCCTGATGATGTTATTATTTTATTGAGTGATGACAACTGGGGAAATGTTCGCAAACTTCCAAATGCTAAAGAGCGTAAACATCCCGGAGGATGGGGTATGTATTATCATGTTGATTATGTTGGTGCTCCTAGGAATACAAAGTGGTTGAATGTCACTCCTATTCAAAACTTATGGGAACAGATGCAATTGACATATAGTTATGGAGTAGATAAACTTTGGGTTGTAAATGTAGGTGACTTGAAACCTATGGAATATCCTATTACACTATTCCTTAATATGGCATGGAACCCTACAAAATATAATGCCGATAATTTAAAAGATCATACTGTATCTTTCTGCAACTATATTTTTGGCGAGAACAATGGTAAAGAGGCTGCTCGAATTTTAAATTTATATAGTAAATATGCCGGAAGAGTGACGCCTGAAATGCTCGATGCAACAACTTACAATTTAGAGACTGGAGAATGGAAACAGGTAAGTGATGAGTTCCTTAAACTTGAAACAGAAGCGCTCAGACAGTATATTTCTCTTCCTACAGAATATAAAGATGCATATAAGCAAATTATTTTGTTCCCTGTTCAAGCTTTAGCTAACTTATATGAGATGTATTATGCTCAAGCTATGAATAAGAAACTTTATAATGAAGGTAATACTCAAGCTAACTTCTGGGCAGATAAGGTAGAAGAGACTTTTGCAAGAGATAAAGAGTTATGCAACGATTACAACAATGTTATGTCCAACGGTAAATGGAAAGGAATGATGACACAAAAACATATCGGTTATCGTATGTGGAATGACAATTTCCCACGTGACATTATGCCAAAAGTTTCACGAATTGAAGATATAAAGAGTGCTCAAGGAGGATATGTTTTTGATCATAGTAATGGATATGTATCTATAGAGGCTGAACATTTCTTTGCAAAACAAACACCCGAAGGTATGCAATGGTGTGTAATTCCGGATATGGGAAGAACATTGAGTGGAATAGCTTTAATGCCATACATTAAACCTATTAATGAGAATACAAATGCTTCATTATCATATAAAATGAAACTTCCTGCCGATGTGAAGAGTGTAAAAGTTCTTATTGTGGTTAAATCAACTCTTGCATTTAGTGATAGTAAAGGACATAAGTATGCTGTCGGATTCCAAGGAGGAAATGATACTATTGTGAACTTTAACCACGATTTGAATGAGGAACCTGAGAATGTATATAGTATATTTTATCCAACAGTGGCTCGTCGTGTTATAGAAAAGAAGGTTGAATTCACTTTACCTGAGTCAAAGGATAATATGCACACATTAGTATTCCGTCCTCTTGATCCTGCTATAGTTCTTGAAAAGATAGTTGTAGATTTTGGAGGTTATAAAGATTCGTATCTTTTCATGAACGAATCACCATGTTCACGCAAATAATTTTACAATAGAGTATTTTTACAGTAGGTATTTATTCGATAAACCCCGAGAGCATAATCACTTAATGATAAAGGCTCTCGGGGTTATTTTATATTATAAGTTGAGTTTCAATATCAATGATCTATTTTTTGAATAGTTTTTGTAAAGTTTCTGCTAAACAAAAACGAGCATGCATCCATGTGTGGCTTCCCTCACGCTCAACTTTATCATATTTTATACCTTTTGAATTAAAATATTGTTGGTTTTTCACAACGTAATCATAAAGGAAATCATTTGTTCCAACACCAAACCATAACATACTAAGGCTATTTGCATCTTTCACAAGATTAGGAAAATATTTGTCCATAACTTCAGGAATTAGGTAGGCACTGAAGGAACTTAGCCAAGCAAATTTATCAATGTTTTTAAATGCTGTAAACATGGACTGCCCTCCTCCACGTGAAAATCCTGCTATTGCTCGTGATTCACGATTATTTAATGTACGATAATTTTCCTCTACAAAAGGCATTATATTCTTAATCATCTCATCCGAGAATGTGGAGTACATCTCCGCTGCTGCCATAGTAAATGGGCGTGGAGTACCATTGTTCATATATCCATATGGCATAACAATGATCATAGGTTCAGCCTTGCCTTGTGCAATAAGATTATCTGCTATGTCATTTACCCTACCTGCCTTAACCCAAGTCTCCTCAGTATCGGTAGTTCCACTTACAAGATAGAATACAGGATATTTTTTATTTGGATTCTTATCATATTCAGCGGGAATATAAACAATTAGAGGACGACTTTCATTAAGAACATTCGAATTGTATATACAATAATGTAGCTTACCATGAGGCACATCATTAATTGTATATAGTGCATTAGGATCAGGAATTTCCAACAGACTTGCTTTGAAATTCTCATTTGGGAAAATTGTTTTATTATTTGGATCAGCAACTGCTGTACCATCAATAATAAAGTTATAAGGGTAAATATCTGGTTTAGGAGAGTCAATAGTAACACTCCAAATACCATCATTACCCTTTACTAGAGGGATATTTTGCGATGAAAACTGTCCACTCAACTCTACAACATTTGCATTAGGAGCCTTGACTTGGAAGAGAATAGTTTTATCCGAATTAATTATCGGAGACTTTATAACATTCATGTTTTGAGCTAACATTATAGTAGCTGCAAAGAGTAACAAAGATAATAGTGATAATCTTTTCATATTATTAGATTTATTGTACTGCCGCAATTTACTTAAAATAATATGTAAAAACCCTATTATATAACTATATTATAAAATCTCTATCACTTACAAAGGTTAGCTATTAATGATAAAAGGTATAGACTGAATTAAGAACGAGCCCTTTTATTCTGTTTCGAGTTCCTTAAGTTTTTTATAATAATCCCCATTTTCTATAATTCGCATAAGTTCAAAACGTAATTGTTCTGCCTTATCTTGGTTATCATTATATACATTGTTTTGTTCACCAGGATCAGAACTCAAATAGTACAATTGATGATTGTTTGGTCTATTTCCAAGTTCTGTATTAGTCTGTATATTCATCTCTGGGCCATTGGCAGCAGGAATATATTTCCAAACACCATCAGTAATAGATAAGTTATTATGTAAGTTTTGAGTAACAACAAAATCACGCCCTTTCTTATTGGCATCTAGCCATGCATCAAGATGATTTTTACTATCTGGAGCAGCACCCTCCGGAACATTCACTTTGCACATAGAAGCAAAAGAAGCAAACCAGTCTATCTGACTCATTAATGCATCAGAAACTCCTGGCTGAACTTTACCTTTCCATCTAATTATACATGGAACTCGGGTACCACCTTCGTAACTGCTATATTTTCCACCACGATAAACTCCTGTTGGTTTATGGTTACCAAGTAACTCAACAGCTTGATCCTTATATCCGTCATCTACTACTGAGCCATTGTCACTGGAAAGAATTACAATAGTATTCTCATCTAAATTCAAACGTTTCAGAGTTTTCATCACCTCTCCTACTGTCCAATCAAACGAAAGCAAAGCATCACCACGAGCTCCCATTCCACTTTTTCCAATAAATCTTTCATTAGGAACACGAGGAACATGAATATCATTAGTTGCTAGATATAAGAAGAAAGGCTCACCTTTTTTGGAACTTCTTTCAATAAATTCTATAGCATGAATAGTAATACTGTCGGCTATATCTTCATCACGCCACAATGCACTCTTTCCACCTTTCATATATCCAATACGAGAAATTCCATTCACTATAGATTGATCATGCCCATGTGAAGGATGCAAGCGCAACAACTCGGGATTATCTTTTCCTGTTGGTTCACCGGGGAAATTTTCAGTATAACTTACATATACCGGATCATTAGGATCCAACCCAACTCCTTTTCCATTTTCCATATATATACATGGAGTTCTATCGGCAGTGGCTGCCATAATATATGAATAATCAAAACCTAAGTCCTCAGGGTTAGGCTTAACTATGCCATTCCAATCCTGTTTCCCGGTTTCATTGCCAAGTCCAAGATGCCATTTTCCTATTACTCCGGTATTATATCCGGCATCCTTAAACATATCAGCTAAAGTGTATCTATCGGGAGTTATAATCATAGCAGCATTACCGGCAGCTATTCCTGTTCCTTGTTTTCGCCATGGACATTCTCCAGTAAGCAAACCATATCTTGATGGAGTACTTGTTGCAGCTCCACTATGAACATTTGTAAAACGAATTCCTTCAGAAGCTAATGTATCTACATTTGATGTCTTTACAGAAGCTGTACCATAACAACTCAAGTCACCATAACCTATATCATCAGCATAAATAAATAAAACGTTAGGACGTTCTGCCTGTTTTTTTACTGTAGTTGAGCTACATGCAGAAAGAGTTAATACTCCTAATGGTAGAATAAAATTTTTCATGATATTAAATAATAGTTTGTCGAATATTAATTGCCTTTGTGTAAATGGCTTATTCAAAATTAAAAAATATTACAAAAAAAATCAAATGTCTCTTGCGTTCAGTCATTTATAGTGATTAATTATACTATCACATTCCGAACTTTTTACAATTATCCGTTTACCATAAATAGAAGTTTGCAGTATGCCACATTATTGTTATTAACGGATATTTCAATAAACATTTTCCTAATTCAACATGAAGTCATATTTGTGAATGCTATTTATAGATGTTATTTTTAGGTCTAAAACTTTTAAAGTTATCGCCAAGGAATTATTATAACATAATTATAAAACTATATATCTTCTTGATAATGAATAAGAGCAATATTAAATAATAATGATAATTATAGAATATAGTCTTATCAATTTATACTTTATTATTTTTAAAACTTTTAATTTTAAATATTTAAAATATTTTATAATTTGCGTATTATACTATAATTAATATACAAACACACATCAAACTTGTTTTTTTATATGAAAAAATTTGTCTTATTAATCCTTGTATCAATAGTTTTACAAGGCGTAAATGCTCAAGGAAGTCAAACGAATAAACTAACTTTTGATACTTTATGCTATGCAATTCGAAACAATGTTAAACTAAATGTTGAGATAATATCTAGCAAGAACATTGGTAAGGAAAACCCAGCTATTATATTTTTCTTTGGTGGAGGTTGGCTAGGTGGAAGCAGAGACCAATTCCGTCCTCAAGCAGAATATTTAGCAAACAAAGGTATTATAACCATTTTGGCTGATTATAGAACTAAAAAATTAGGTAATGCTACACCTTTTAATTGTGTGGAAGATGCTAAATCTGCTATTCGTTTCATAAAAGAGAACTCAAAAAAATTAAAAATAGACACAACAAAAATTGTAACATCAGGAGGCTCTGCAGGTGGTCATCTTGCAGCTGCTTGTGCATATGTTTCACATTACAATCATCCTGATGATAATTTGTCTATTTCTTCACGTCCTTCTGCATTAATCCTATTCAATCCTGTGATAGATAATGGAGAAAATGGATACGGCTTTGAAAGAATTAAAGATGAATATGTAAACTTCTCTCCATTACACAACTTAAAAAACAACAACGCTTTGCCAACAATATTTATGGTGGGAAGTAAAGACAGATATGTACCAACAGAAACTGCAGAAAAATATAAATTGTCAACTGAAGAAAATGGTGCTAAATGTATTTTAAAAATATATGAGGAACAAAAACATGGATTCTTCAACTATAAGAAAAATGGTGATAATACATATTATGATATTACACTAAAAGAAGCAGAGAAATTTTTAAATGAATTGGGCTATATCAAATAATATACCTTATTTAATTACATAAGCAATTAAATTGAATGGTTAATTATACCTCAATAGATAGGTGATATTTAATAGGCTATGTAATAATACAATTAACCAGACTGAACTAAGTTTAGTCTGGTTTTATTTTTACCATTGCTCATCCATTTTAAATCGGATTATAGCGATCTTAAAATGACGAAACGTATAGGCATAAAAAAAGGGTCAACGCCTTGACCCAACCTTTGTTAACCTTAAATCTAATACTATGAAAAACACAGTACAAATGTACGGATTTTTTAGATTGTAGCAAATAAAAAGGCCAAAATATTATGCTAAATAACATATATTAATATTTGCATGATTAAGTCTTAATATATTGTTAATTCCTTATTTGTATAAATATATTACAATTATATTTCATAATATACTCTAAATACTGCGCTTAATAGTTTATTTTTGTTAATATGAAACCTTATTTTTATGTTAGAAAACATATATAGCTATATAATTTATATCTTTGCAGTGAAAAGAAAGAATAATATAAACTAGTTCTTCAAACGGAAGGACAAAAAAAGATGTAATTATGGAAACTAAAATGACAAATGAAACTATTGAAATGTTGCAGTACCAATTGAAAAGATACAAATCAATGAGAAAAGGTGCTGAATGCCAAGCTTTACAGATAAAGCTAAACAAATTAATTAGCCAACATACAAACGTATAAGGCTTCCACTCAAAGACAAATCATTTTATTCGCCCTTATCTCTTAGCAAAACTTGCTAAAATGTGAGATAAGGATAAATGATAAAATTCAACTATTCATAAATTTAAGTATTGATTCAAGCTCCGATTTAGCTGTATCTCTACCCATTTGATATACTCTATTCATTCGTTTAAAATTCGACGATGTCCTATTAATATTTAAAGGCTCTTGGGGAGATATAATTAAAGTTGTGCCTTCGGATTTACACCTCTTAATATAGTCTAATTGATTATTATACATTATGTGTCTGTTTTTCATCAATTGGGCAACCTTGGGATATTTACTCATAAAGGTTTTAAAAATTGGAGTTAGCTTTGTTGGTTTCTTATAAAAACTCCAATGTTGAGTAAGGATTACAATATTTTTTTTATACCCCATATCATGAAAAGCTTTTAAAGGAATAGAATCTACCATACCTCCATCCAAAAGTTTTCTACCTTCCAACTCAACCGGAACAGATACTAAAGGCATAGAAGCAGATGCACGAAGCCACTCAAGATTTGTATAATCCATATCATCTATACGATGATAAATAGCCTCACCACTCTCGATGTCACAACAGACAATATAAAATTCAGTAGGATTTTTTTTAAATGTTTCATTATCGAATGGATCAAGTTCTGTAGGAAGTTTATGGTAAGCAAACTCTGCTCCTACAAAATTTCCCTCTTTTAAGAGACAACGTAATCCCATAAATTGAGGATTCTTTGCATAGTTTAGATTATACCTTAAAACTCTTCCTCTTTGTAATGATTTATAGTTACATCCAAAACACGCTCCGGCAGAGACTCCAATTATTCCATCAAATGAGATATTATTCTCCATCAAAACATCCATTACTCCGGCACTGAATAGACCTCTCATTCCTCCACCTTCAAGTATTAATCCTATTTTGTGATGTGATTTTTCCATTATTATTGCCTGTTTTACAACTACAAATGTACAAAAACTTTATTTTACCGGTAACAACAATGACTATTCATCCACAATAAACATCTATACTTATATATAGCAAAAGAGGACACATCACAATGATGCGTCCTCTTTTATAATATATAATATATAAATTATTCTTTAACTTCCCAACCTAAAGCACTTGCACCAAGTACAGCTGCATCAGCATCTTTTAGTTCAGAAACAAGAAGTTTAGTTTTTCCTTCAAAAATCTTAAGGATATTCTCATCAATAGCTTTCTGAATAGGATTGATGATATAATCACCCGATTTAGCAAGGCCACCAAACAATACTACAGCCTCAGGGCTAGAGAATGCGATGAAATCAGCAATAGCTTCACCAAGGATAGTTCCGGTAAATTCAAAAATATCTTGTGCCAACTTATCACCTTTAACAGCAGCATCGTACACATCTTTTGAAGTAATCTCTTCAGCAGGAATCTCTCTAAGAAGACTAGGCTCAGAACGAGCAATTAGGAATTCACGTGCTGTACGAGCAACGCCTGTTGCTGAGCAGTATGTCTCAAGACAGCCCTTACGACCACATCCACAAAGACGACCGCCACGGCGAACAATAACATGACCTAACTCACCTGCAAATCCATCATGACCATAAACAAGTTGACCATTAATAACTATACCACTACCAACACCTGTACCAAGTGTAATCATGATAAAGTCTTTCATTCCACGAGCTGCACCATAAGTCATTTCACCAATAGCAGCTGCATTAGCATCATTAGTAAGAGCTGTAGGAACACCTATCTTCTCTTCGAACATTGCTGCCAATGGAATAATACCCTTCCAAGGAAGGTTTGGAGCAAACTCGATTGTTCCACTATAATAGTTACCATTTGGTGCACCAACTCCTAATCCTTTAATTTTTGACACACCTCCAACAGAGTTGATCAAAGGAAGTAATTTCTCACAAACAGCCTCTACATAATCTTCTATCTTTGTATATGATTGTGTTTTAACTGAATCAGTTGCCAAAACATTACCACGAGAATCAACAATACCAAATACAGTATTAGTTCCACCAATATCCATGCCCACTACATAGGGCTTTTCCATGCCTGTTACCATTATTATCTATTTAATTAGGTTATATATTGAAACAAATATAGTCAATGATAGAAGAGGCAACAAATTATTTATATTTTTTTTATTAGTTCTGTGCAACTTTTTATAATTTAACAGCGTCTAACTAGATATAACAAAAACGAGTATTTATATCCCTATTATTAAAGAAATGATACATTTAGAGAATATCAATAAGACTTATAACAATGGAGCGCCTCTACATGTGCTCAAAGGCATAAATCTTGATATAAAAAAAGGAGAATTTGTCTCAATTATGGGCGCCTCAGGCTCTGGTAAATCTACGCTACTTAATATTCTTGGTATATTAGATAATTATGATTCCGGCGACTACTATCTTAACAATGTACTAATAAAGAATCTTAGTGAGACTAAAAGTGCAAAATATAGAAATGAAATGATCGGATTTATCTTTCAGTCCTTTAATCTTATAAACTTCAAAAATGCTGTGGAAAATGTAGCTCTTCCTCTATATTATAAAGGTATAAGCCGCAAAAAAAGAAATGCCATGGCTATGGAATATCTTGAAAAGCTTGGACTAAAAGAGTGGGCACACCATATGCCTAATGAACTTTCGGGAGGTCAAAAACAGAGAGTAGCAATAGCTAGAGCACTAATTACCAAACCTGAAATAATTCTTGCCGATGAACCTACTGGTGCTTTGGATAGTAAAACTTCTGTAGAAGTTATGGAAATCCTTAAAGAGTTGAACATAAAAGACAAGATGACTATTGTTGTTGTTACTCACGAAAGCGGTGTAGCAAATCAAACTAATAAAATCATTCATATAAAGGATGGTATCATAGAAAAGATAGAGGATAATATAGATCATAATGCTTCGCCTTTCGGAGTTAATGGATACATGAAATAAAAAGAATATGATAGATCTATTTCAAGAAATTTATGGAACTATAAGTAGGAATAAGCTTCGTACTTTTTTAACCGGATTTGCTGTAGCATGGGGTATTTTCATGCTTATAGTTCTTCTAGGAGCAGGGAACGGACTTATTAATGCTTTTTCGAGTAGTTCGGGAGATATGTTAATGAACTCAATGAAAATTTATCCCGGTAATACAACCAAAGCATATAAAGGGTTAAAGGAGGGAAGAAGTATATTGCTTAATGAGCAAGACATTAATATTACTCAATCATTTAAGGATAATGTGGAGAGTGTTGGTTCAACTCTTGAAAAGGGAAATGTTATATTGAATTATGGAAATGATTTTGTCAGTATAACATTCACAGGGGTTATGCCTAACTACGAAGAGTGCGAACCTTTCGAAGTGATAAAAGGTCGATTTATTAATCAAAAAGATATAGATGAATCGAGAAAATCAATTGTGCTTCATCAAAACACAGTTGAGATGATATTTGGTAGCAAAGATGCCAATGTGATAGGTAAATATGTTAATGCAAATGGGCTAAAATATCAGATAGTAGGAGTATATAAAGATCAAGATACTTTCTCCTCAGGTGCTTATGTTCCCTACACTACTTTGAGAACAATATATAATTTAACGAATGAAGTTGGTACTCTAGTTTTTATTACTAAAAATCTTAATGATTTAAAAAGTAATGATGATTTTGAAACAAAATATCGCTCAGCTATAGCATCTAATCATCAGTTTGACCCTACAGATAAAAGTGCTATATGGATATGGAATAGAATGGAACAGTTTATTCAACAGCAAGATGGTATGTCTATATTGAAAAATGCCATTTGGGTTGTTGGACTTCTTACACTATTAAGCGGTATTGTTGGTGTTAGCAACATCATGCTTATAACTGTAAAAGAGAGGACACGCGAATTCGGTATTCGTAAAGCACTGGGAGCACGACCAATGTCAGTTCTTTGGCTGATAATTTCTGAAAGTATAGTTATTACTACAATATTTGGATATATAGGTATGGTTGCAGGAATTGCAGCTACCGAGTATATGAATAAAGTAGCTGGAAGCCAAGTTATGGATATTGGTGTAGCGCAAGCTACAGTTTTTGAAAATCCTACTGTAGGTATAGATGTAGCGATACAAGCTACTTTAACACTTATTATTGCCGGAACTTTGGCAGGTTTCTTCCCTGCTCGCAAGGCTGTAATGATTAAACCAATTGAAGCACTTAGAGCAGAATAATATGAGAATAGATTTAGATAAATGGGAAGAGATATTTATTACCATCACGCGTAATAAAACTCGTAGTGTTTTGACTGCTTTCGGAGTTTTCTGGGGAATTTTCATGCTTGTAATACTTATGGGAGGAAGTCAAGGGGTAAGAAATATGCTTGCTTCAAACTTTAATGGCTTTGCGACAAACTCTGGATTCATGGGAACAAACCTTACCAGCAAACCTTATAAAGGATTAAAAAAGGGAAGATATTGGATGATTACTACCAATGATGTAGAATTGATGAAGAAACGTGTTCCTGAAATTGATTTGATAACTCCTAATTTAGCCAAATGGGGTAATACTGCTACATATAAAGAGAACAAAATTAGTTGTACTCTAAAAGGGAATTATCCCATATACAACGAAATACAAGCTCCAAAAATAACTATAGGAAGAACTATAAATGATGTAGATATTAAGGATAAAAGAAAAGTTTGTGTTATTGGAAGTCGTATTTATGAGACTCTCTTTCCACACTCCGAAAATCCTTGTGGTGAATTTATTAATATAAATGGTATTTACTATAAGGTCGTCGGTGTTGATGCGGCCTCGGGAAATATGAATATCAATGGTAATTCTAAAACAAGTATCATTATTCCATTCACTACGATGCAAAACAACTATAATCGTGGAAAAGATGTCGACCTAATAAGCTATACTGTCAAGGATGGATATAAAGTATCTGAAGTTCAAGAAAAACTTGCATCAATATTAAAAAAAGAACACATTATACATCCTGATGATAAACAGGCTGTAGTTAAGGTAAATGCAGAGGCTATTTTCAGCATGATAGATAATCTGTTTAAAGGAATAAACATTCTTAGCTGGATGGTTGGTTTAGGAACTCTTCTTGCAGGTGCTATAGGTGTAAGTAATATTATGATGGTAACAGTAAAAGAGAGAACAACGGAGATTGGGATTCGCAGAGCTATTGGTGCTAAACCTAATGATATTATGAAACAAATCCTCTCGGAAAGTATGGTTATTACTATTCTTGCCGGTATGGGGGGTATATGCTTCGGAGTTCTTATTTTGGAGATGTTGACTATGGGAACAGCGCAATCCGAGACACCGGGACAATTTCAAATAACATTTTGGACAGCTGTTACAGCTTGTATAATACTAATGATATTGGGTATGCTCGCAGGACTGGCACCGGCTTATAGAGCAATGGCGATAAAACCAATAGAAGCTATACGAGATGAGTGATCCCGTTAATATTTACAGATAGAATTAATAGAGATAAAAACAATAAAATATATAGATATGAAAAAGTATTTTAAAATTGGATTATTAGTAATCGTTGCACTTATATTCATTGGAACTTTTGCTTTCCTTTATCAAAACTCAAAACCTAAAGAGGTTAAATATGAAAACTTTAAGAGTACAATAAGTGATATCGAAAAAAACACAATTGCTACTGGTAAAATTGAACCAAGAGATGAGATTCTTATAAAGCCTCAAATTTCCGGAATCATAGATGAAGTTTACAAAGAGGCTGGTGAGCCTATCAAACAGGGTGAAGTTATAGCAAAAGTTAAGGTTATCCCTGAACTTGGCCAATTAAATTCTGCTGAGAGTAGATTGCGTATAGCTGAAATTAATGAGAAACAGAGTGAAACAGATTTCACAAGAATGCAAAAGCTATATAAAGAAAAACTTATCAGTAGTGAAGAGTTTGAAAAGAGCCAAGTTAGCTTGAAACAAGCTAAAGAGGAATTACAAACAGCTAAAGATAATCTTCAAATTATTAAAGAGGGTATAACAAAAAATAGCGCATCATTTAGTAGCACATTAATTCGTTCAACTATTGATGGACTTATCCTTGATGTACCTGTTAAGAAAGGTAATTCAGTTATCATGAGTAATACTTTTAACGATGGTACTACTATTGCCACTGTTGCAAATATGAACGATCTAATTTTTAGAGGTAATGTTGATGAGACAGAAGTTGGTAAAATTCATGAAGGAATGCCGGTAAAAATTGCTCTTGGTGCTCTTCAAAACATTGATTTTGACGCTAAATTAGAGTACATTTCTCCTAAAGGTGTGGATAATAATGGTGCAAATCAATATGAGATTAAAGCAGCTATCACAGTTCCTAAAAATGTAGTTATTAGAGCCGGATATAGTGCTAATGCAACTATCGTTCTTGAAAAAGCTACTAAAGCTATTGTAGTTCCTGAAAGTGCAGTTGAATTCAGTGGTGATTCTACATTCGTATACCTTATGACTGATAGTGTTCCTGAGATGAAATATAAAAGAGTACCTGTTACAACAGGCATTAGCGATGGAATAAATATCGTTATAAACAAGGGAATAAAGGTAAATCAAACTGTTAGAGGTCCAAAAATTGAAAAGTAAAAATGAAAAATAGAATTTTAACAACTGCCCTTTTATCTATCTCTTTTCTGAGCGTATCGGCTCAGGAGGAGTGGACACTTCCTAAATGTATTGAATATGCTATTGAGCACAATTTAAATATCAAGCAACAGGAAGCCAATAAGATGACAAGTGAAATTGAACTTAATACATCAAAATGGAGTCGTTTGCCTGATTTTAATGGGAGTGTCAATCAATCGTTTACTTATGGACGTTCTCTACAGATGAACAACACATACGATGATAGAAATACTAAAAGTTCATATTTTGGTTTATCAACAAATGTTCCCCTATTTACAGGTTTTCAAATACCAAATACTATTGCTCTTAATAAATTGAATTTGAAGGCCGCTATAGAGGATTTAAATAAAGCCAAAGAGGATATTAGCGTTCAAGTTGCTTCTGCATTTACGCAGATTCTTTACAATAAAGAGTTGGCAAAAGTTGCACAAAACCAAGTTGCTTTAAGTAGAGAACAACTTAGAATGAAACAGGCATATTTTGAAAATGGAAAAGCTTCGGAAGCTGAAGTATACGAAGCTAAATCTAGAGTAGCACAGGATGAGATGTCAGCTGTACAAGCTGAGAATAACTATAATCTATCTCTTCTTGATCTATCACAAATGCTTGAATTACCTACTCCTGAAAATTTCAAAATAGTAATTCCTGATATTAAAGATGAGTTTAAAGAGATTTCTTTGCCTGATGAAATTTACAATGAGGTTGTTATGAATAAACCTGCTGTAAAGGCTGCTCAATATCGACTTGATGGAGCTGATAGAAGTATTAAGATTGCTAAAAGTTCATACTATCCTCAATTGAGTTTAAGCGCAGGAATTAATACCAACTACTATGTTACTAGTGGAATGGAACATAAATCTTTCGGTTCTCAGTTTAATAATAATCTTAGTAAAAACTTCGGTTTCAATCTAAGCATTCCGATCTTCAATAGATTCTCTGTTCGCAATAGAGTTAGGAGTGCTAAAGTACAGAAATTGGCTTATTCATGGAGGTTAGACCAAGCAAAGAAGGATCTTTATAAAGAGATACAGCAGGCTTACTATCAAGCTGTCGCTGCAGAAAGTAAATATAAAAGTAGTAATATTGCCTTAGAAGCTGCTGATGTTTCATTTAAACTGATGAGCGAAAAGTATAGTAATGGCAAAGCTAATGCTACTGAATACAATGAAGTAAGAACTAATATGCTTAAAGCTTTATCTGATAAGATACAGGCAAAATATGAATATCTATTCCGAACAAAAGTTCTTGACTTTTATAAAGGAGTGCCACTAAACTTGTAAATTGAATAAAAGAAAATAAAGTGACTTATCTGAATACTTTATTGGAATTTAACTAATTTTGCAGCCTGATATAATCTTAAGTTTTTTATGACTAAAAGGATTAATAAGGCTGCTTTTTTTGTGGCCACCTTTTTGCTAATATTATTAGCATCTCTTTATCTGTGTAGAAATTATATTCTGCACTATATAGTAGATAAAAAAATTGCTTCTTTAGAAAAAGAGTTAAATCTTTCTGTTCATTACGACAGACTTGGGATCGTAGGATTAAATGAACTTCAACTCAATGGATTTAATGTTGTTCCTAATGGTTGTGACACACTTCTAACACTTAACTCACTCACTTTAGACCTCAATACTCTGCCTCTTATTGCAGGGAATATAGAGGTATCCAAAGCTAAAATTGATAAACTACATCTCAACTTTATAAAGCAAGACTCTATTTCTAACTATGATTTTATTTTTCGCAAGAAAGCAAATAATAACAATAGTGATAATGAAAGTAAAAGAGATTACTCTCACAATGTAAGAAGTCTATTAAATCTTGTGTTTGGTTTTCTTCCTAGCAATGGGGAGATATCTGATATGGTTATCATGCAAAAACGCGATTCATCGTTTATTGAGTTTGCCATACCTTCGTTGATAGTGAAAGATAGTAAATTCGATAGCAATATTTTTATAAACGATAACGGGAAAAAAAGTAAATGGAGTAGTAAAGGTTATATTGATTCACCTGAAAAAGAGATTGAGGCTTCTTTTTCACCGGTTTATCCTACTAAGCACATTGTCTTGCCATATATAAATAGATATTATAATGCCGTTGTAAGTTTTGATTTGATATCCTTCAGTCTGAAAGCAACAAAAAGCGCATCTATCGAAAACTTATCTGGTAATGCCGAAATAAAAGGATTACATCTTTATCATAAAAGGCTATCACCTGATACTATCACAGTAAACAATGGTAGCTTATCATATGACATTAATATCGGAGAGAATTTTATTGAACTTGATAGTGCTAGTGTAGTAACATTTAATAAAATATCTTTCAATCCTTATATTAAGGCTCAGAAAAATAAACAATGGCACATAAGAACTTCAATAAATAAACCACTTTTTAATTCGCAAGATCTATTTGAATCACTTCCATCTGCCCTATTCCAACATCTTCAAGGAGTACAAACGACCGGAGAATTAAAATATAATTTCTTATTAGATGTAGATTTTGAAAATTTAGATAGTTTGAAATTTCACTCTATATTAAGAGGTGAAAAATTTCGCATAACAAACTACGGGAATAGTGAACTTACAAAGTTGAACAGCGAATTTCAATATACTGCATATGACCACGACATGCCTGTGCGCACTTTCACTATTGGAAGTTCAAATCCAAATTTTACGCCTTTGGATTCTATTTCACCAATTTTGAGAAATGCTATAATTCAATCAGAAGATAATGGATTCATGTATCATAATGGATTCCTTCCTGGTGCAATTCAAGAAGCACTTGTGCATGACTTTAAAGTAAAACGTTTTGCTAGAGGTGGAAGTACTATTAGTATGCAGCTTGTAAAAAATATATTTTTAACAAGACACAAAAATATAGCTCGTAAATTAGAAGAAGCTCTTATGGTTTGGCTTATTGAAAACCAACGTATATGCAGTAAGAATAGGATGTTTGAGATTTATCTCAATATAGTTGAGTGGGCACCAATGATATATGGTGTTAAAGAAGCATCTGAATTTTACTTTGATAAAGAACCGTCTAATTTAACTCTGAATGAATCTATATTTTTAGCTTCACTAATCCCTAGACCTAAACAATTCAGATCGTTCTTTAACAGTGATGGTACATTAAAGGATAACTCCGGTTACTTCCAAATGATAGCTCATCGATTAAGCCGTTCGGGTTTAATTACGGAAGAAGAGGCCTTGAATGCATCACCTTCGGTTATTATTAACGGAAAAGCGAAATATGCTATAGTTAAAGACTCTATTCCAGCGGATACTCTTAGTTCCGATGAGTTACTAAATTTTGAAGATCTCTCAGAATAACATTTTTTTAATATAAATCCTAAACAAAGTCTTTATAGAAGAGTTTTATACATTGATGTAAGTTATAAATATATCTATTCATAACTTATATCAATGTGTATGTTTATATATGAAATTGAAAAGCATATGTAAAACAGTATTTTCTTTTTAATTATATACTAAAATTAAAAAATATGGTTAAGGATTTAGATGATAAACTTTTCAAGGAAAAGATATTCAACTATGAGGAGGGTCAAGATGCTCCATTAATGATAAATAAAAATACCATTATTGAGTTTTGGGTTAGTTGGTGTACACATTGCAAAGCAATGATACCTAGGTATGAAGAGGTGAGCAAAAAGTTTACTAATATTAATTGTTACAGAGTTGAAATTGAACAACACCCTCATATAGCAAAGCTATTCAATATAGATAGTTACCCAACATTTGTTTTCATAACTAAACATGGGAAGAAGGAAAAATTTGTAGGTGAGGTGAACGAAAAAGAGTTAACTCACATGGTTAAGGAAATATTTGGAGAAAAAGATTAATCTTTATTTTAATTGAGGTTGAATAAATCATAATATTTGAATGGTTTTATAAACAAATGAAAAGATACTTACAATATAGATTGCTGAAATCTATTTGAAGTAAATTCTGAATTAATGCAGATAAGTAACAACTAACATTTAAGAAGATAAAACTCTCCAATAAATAAGTTGGAATATCATGGAATAATATATAAACCAATGTATAATCTATATAATTTATACTTTGGTTTATATAAATTAATGTATGGTTTATATAGATTAAAGTATGGTTTATATAAACTAAAGTATGGTTTGATGTGTACTGGAAAGAGTTTACAGTTTGTTTCTTTAATCCTAACCAATTTTACTCGAAAAAGTTTTAATCTTGATTATTGTTTTAATTCATGATTCTATTCATACTATGACTCCACATATCTTTTATGATGAATAGAAAACCACTAATTGTTAGGAAAGAGATAATTATTGAGTTATCAGCAATATCTCACTTATAGTATATAGGTAATAGCTATGATTTTTACATTGTGTCTTTCGTCTTAAGATTTTTTGAAACACTATGGATAATCAAACTATTTAACGGGTCAGCCTATTGCAGAGAACATAATAAGGAGCTATAAATATCAAGTTTTCTTCTTCAAACTCATGAAATTATATACTTAGTATCACTAATTACAGGTATTCCCACAATCCATGAATATATACATATGTTTTCGCCTTCTCAGGACATTGTTAACCACATTGGAATAATTACAATAAAAGCATTATTATATCATATTTAGAATAATCATTTTGAAGATATGAAATCAAAATATTACAAA
>JAEZKJ010000037.1 GCA_023415545.1 Bacteroidota bacterium | reverse complement strand
CTATCATAGAGCAGATGAAACTGGGTTAGGTTTTAACAGGACAATGACCGGGAGTGGTGCTACAGCACAATATCCTGCACCATACAGCTCACTTTTTGAAGATATAAACAGCTGTCCCGAGAAATATATTCTTTGGTTCCATCATGTGCCTTGGGATTATACCATGAAGAATGGGAAGAGTATGTGGTATAATCTTTGTGAAAGATACAATGATGGTGTAGCGCAGGCTCGTTCTTTCCAAGCTACATGGGATAAGATGAAGAGATTTGTCGATAAAGATAGATTTGAAGATATACAAAGGCGTTTCAAGATACAAGCACGTGATGCTGTGTGGTGGAGAGATGCCTGTCTGCTCTATTTCCAGACCTTCTCGAAGATGGATATTCCTGAGAATATGGAGAGACCTGTGCATGATTTAAAACAGATGATGGAGTATGAGTTGAAAATATCAAATCATGAAGCTCCAAGAGATAAATTCTGTCGATAAAAGATAGGATAATATGGTTTATAGTCTGCCATATTCATATTGAAAAAGAGAACAATATGTATATGGCTGACTTTTTGTTTATATATAACGATTGACAGCTTTGGTAAAGTGAAAAACATGTGCTAAATTTGTCAAACATTAGATTTTAATATAAAAATATATGTATAGAAATCATACTTGCGGAGAATTGAGACTTAGTGACGCCGGAAAGAAGGTTACTTTAGCCGGCTGGGTTCAACGTTCAAGAAAAATGGGTGGTATGACATTTGTCGATCTAAGAGATAGATATGGCATCACTCAGCTCGTTTTTAATGAAGATATAAATAAGGAATTGTGTGAACGTGCCAACAAACTTGGTCGTGAATTTGTAATTCAGGTAGAGGGTGAAGTTAGCGAACGTTCAAATAAAAATATGAATATACCAACAGGTGAGATTGAGATCATTGTGTCACAACTTAACTTGTTGAATGCTGCATTGACACCTCCTTTCACCATAGAGGAGAATACAGATGGTGGAGATGACTTGCGAATGAAATACCGTTATCTAGACTTACGTCGTGAGAGCGTTCGTAAGAACCTTGAACTTCGTCATAAGATGACTATGGAGGTTCGTCGTTATCTTGACTCGAAAGGATTCCTTGAGGTGGAGACACCTATGCTTATCGGTTCCACTCCTGAAGGAGCACGCGACTTTGTCGTTCCTTCACGTATGAATCCGGGACAGTTCTATGCTCTTCCTCAATCTCCACAAACACTTAAACAGCTTTTGATGGTTTCGGGCTTCGACCGTTACTTCCAAATAGTGAAATGCTTCCGTGATGAAGACCTTCGTGCTGACCGTCAGCCTGAGTTTACTCAGATTGACTGTGAGATGAGCTTCGTGGAGCAAGAAGATATAATCTCTACTTTTGAAGGTATGGCAAAACATCTTTTCAAGGAGTTGAGAGGTGTAGAGATCAATGAGCCTTTCCAAAGAATGCCTTGGGCTGATGCCATGAAATATTATGGTAGCGACAAGCCTGATACTCGTTTCAGTATGAAGTTTGTCGAGTTGATGGATATCATGAAAGGTCATGGTTTCTCAGTGTTCGATAATGCCAACTATATAGGTGGTATTTGTGCTGAGGGTGCTGCTTCGTACACTCGTAAACAGCTTGATCAGCTTACCGACTTTGTGAAACGTCCACAGATTGGTGCACAAGGTATGGTATATGCACGTGTAGAGGCAGATGGTAATGTGAAATCCAGTGTAGATAAATTCTATTCTCAGGATACTCTTCAACAGTTAAAAGAGGCTATGGGAGCCAAAGAAGGTGACCTTATCCTTATTCTTTGTGGTGAAGATGCAATGAAATGTAGAAAACAACTTTGTGAACTTCGTCTGGAGATGGGCCGGCAGCTTGGTCTTCGTGACAAGAACAAATTCTCATGTCTTTGGGTTGTCGACTTCCCTATGTTCGAATATAGCGAGGAGGAGGGCCGACTTATGGCTATGCATCACCCATTTACCCATCCTAAGGATGAAGATATAGCACTTCTTGATACTGATCCTGCTGCTGTAAGAGCAGATGCTTACGATATGGTAATCAACGGTGTTGAAGTTGGTGGTGGTTCTATCCGTATACATGATCCAAAACTTCAAGCTAAGATGTTCGAGATACTTGGTTTCACTGCAGAGAAGGCTGAAGAGCAATTTGGTTTCTTGATGAATGCTTTCAAATATGGTGCACCTCCTCATGGTGGTCTTGCTTATGGACTTGACCGTTGGGTATCACTATTTGCAGGATTAGACAGTATCCGTGACTCTATAGCTTTCCCAAAAAATAACAGTGGTCGTGATGTTATGCTTGATGCACCTGCTGCCATTGAGCAGAAACAGCTTGATGAACTTAATTTGGTGATAGATATAAAAGAGAAATAATATAGGTTATATATAATAGGTGTAACCTATAAAGTATAGATACAAAATATCCCTGCCAGAGTTTAAATCTTAGCAGGGATATTTCTTTATTTAGTCAAACAAGCATTACCAACTTGGAGTACCTTGGAATACATTACTTTGATCGTAAGGAACAAGGTAACCATTCATGGTAAGGTTATTACCCGAGAAGTTAGGATTGATAGTTACACTAGCCTGATTTGTTCCACCTGTAACCACTATAAATAGTGTAGCTGAGATAGCTACTCCCTGTATGCTGCAGTTGTAATATACATTACCATCTTTATCCTGTTTCATAGAAATACCCGAAACAGTACCTTTAACAGTAACACCACCTACACCGTTAGGAGTATATACCCAGTTTAAGAAAGCTGTTTGAACAACACCTGTTCCATCGTTCATAGAAACGAAGTTAGTATTTGAGGAGACAAATCTCATGATACCATTACGGAATACAATATTGTCGGCTTCTAAAACAAAAGAACCGTTCTTTAAAGCATCGATAGCTTGGTAGTAAGCTACAGTGTCCTGTTGCAATTCAAGAGCTTTTCTCTCTTGACGCATTTGTTTCCATGCTTCGCGTCGAGCATCTTCGCGCTGTTTTCTAGTTTGAGCATTCATTACCATAGTGAAACCAACAAGTAATAATGCAGTTAAGAATAATACTTTTTTCATAATTAAAGTTGTTTTAAAATCAATTCATCTTTAGGATATTTTTGAAATTACAACAACTTTAACTTATAGATAGTTTAATATTATGTGTGAATTTTTATAATGATAACATTTTTTATATATGGAGTAGATTAATCAATGAATCTCTTTGTTAACTCTTGAAAATTTTCTATCCTTCTATCTCTTAAGAATGGCCACCAGCGGCGAACATTTTCGCTTCTTTGCATATCTATTTCCACAACGATATTCTCCTCTTTATTGTTTGAAGCTTTTGCCAAAAATTCACCTTGAGGACCTGCTACGAAGCTATTTCCCCAGAACTGAATGCCATTGGTCTTCCCCGTAGGATCACTTTCCACGCCTACACGATTTACCGAGATGACAGGTAGTCCGTTTGCTACAGCATGTCCACGTTGCACTGTAATCCATGCCTCACATTGACGGCTCTTCTCTTGGTCGGTATCACTGCTTTCCCAACCTATAGCAGTGGGGTATATCAATATCTCTGCTCCTTTAAGTGCCATAAGTCGTGCACCCTCGGGATACCACTGATCCCAGCAAACCTGTACTCCTAGTTTTCCTATAGAGGTATTTATAGGTTCAAAACCTAAATCGCCAGGAGTGAAGTAGAACTTTTCGTAATAGGCAGGGTCATCGGGGATATGCATTTTACGATATTTCCCGGCTATCGATCCATCCTTATCGAATACTACAGCTGTGTTATGATAAAGTCCGGGAGCGCGCTTTTCGAAAAGAGAAGTAACAAGAACTACTCCAAACTCTTTTGCCAAAGAGCCATAAAAGTCGGTAGATGGGCCGGGGATGCTCTCGGCAAGGTCGAACATAGCTACATCTTCACTCTGACAGAAATAGAGAGAGTTGTGTAACTCCTGTAAGACAATAAGTTGAGCTCCTTTTTGAGCAACCTCTTGAATGTTGTTTTTAAGTTTCTGCAAGTTCATATTTATATCAGCAGAACAGGATTGCTGAATAATTCCAACTTTTATTGCTTTTCTTTCCATATCATTATATAGATTTATTGATTTACAGCTTTAGGATATTGCATAGTAACGCAGTGAAGCGAGCCATGTTGCTTTATTAATGCCCTACAATCAATGCCAATGATCTTGTGTTTAGGAAATGCCTTTTGTATAAGATTAAGTGCCTCTCTATCTTTTTCCTGTTGATTGTATGTAGGAGTTAAAACAGCACCATTAATTATCAAGAAATTGGCATAAGTTGCCGGAAGCCTCTCACCATTTTCATCATAAATAGCATCAGGCAAGGGTAGTGGGAGCAGATTAAATTTCTCACCATTATTATTAGTGAAAGTTTTCAGCTCCTCTTCCATAGCTTTAAGAGCACTGTAATGGATATCGTTTTTATCATCACAACTCTCGTAAACAATTGTATTGTCAGGACAGAGGCGTGCAAGAGTATCGATATGGCTATCTGTATCATCACCTTCGAGGAATCCATTCTCCAGCCATAGAACTTTATTGATGCTGAATGCTGATTTAAGATATTGCTCTATCTCTTGCCTTGTCATCATATCATTTCTATTCTTCGATAGGAGACAGTCGCTTGTGGTAAGAAGAGTCCCTTGACCATCACTCTCTATAGAGCCACCCTCGAGAACGAAGTTCAATCGGGGCACATATTTACCTTTTAAGACTCCTTTATCCATGAGCTTAATGTTAATCCGGTTATCAAGATTTGCAGCAAACTTCATACCCCAACCATTAAAGCAGAAATCGTTTAGAAGAGCATTACCATCCTTATCGATAGTGGTAATAAAGGCGTGGTCACGGGACCAAGTGTCATTACTATCTATATCGACTAATGTGAGGTTAGTACAATCGACATCGGCCTTTTTAAGAAGGGAGGTGACATGATCGGCCTCACAAGTTACAATAATTAACCTCTCATGCATAAGAATATGTCGTGCAATGTTAATATAACATTGTTCAACTTCATCGAGCATATATGCCCAGTCGCTCTTGTTGTGAGGCCAAGTGAGTTGAATAAATGCTTGTTCTTCCCATTCAGCAGGTAAATATGTACTATTCATAGTCGAAATTTATTTTTTATCATCCTTTTTCCACCACAAAGCCCATTTGAATAGGTCGTTCCACTTGCTGAACTCTTTTTTATACATTATACCTATACCTTGAGTTGTGAGTGTGGATTTAAGATAATATCTATCGTTTGTCTGGTTATACCCTCTTAATCGCCAATCGCCATCTTTTGTGAGCAGCCATATAGCTTCGAAATCACCAATGAAGTTGGTGTTGGCCATGGCATTATCTTTATATCCGAAGTTACCATTAATCAGCAGACGGTTATTGAGCAGGCTACCCGAAAGGATCGCTTCAGCTTCCACGTCGGTCCATCCCTTTTCACCTGTAGAGAGATTTGCACCAATGTTCCAGTTCTTATTGTCAACCCATTGCGAGAGCATATTGTTCAGCTGTCCCGAGAGAGTACTGAAGGCAAGCGAGCTTGTTGCATTCGAGGATTGGGAATTAGCATTGTTAGCATAGTCGTAGGTGTAGAACTTACCTATACCAAGCAGATAGATGATTTGTGTGTTCATCTGCTCCTCAGTGCGGGTCACACTACGAACAATCTCTTTATCTTCCTCATTAAGGGTAGGGAGTTCAAGGTCGAATTTTATTAATGGGTCGGATATGCTACCTGTAAGATTCATCAAACAGTTCACTTTTACAGTGCTTTGTCCACCTTGTGATGTGGTAATACCCACACCCAGGTCGCTTAAGGATGCTGAATTTACAGTATAAGATGCTTGAACATCAAGATTTGCAAGAGATGGATCACCCGAGAAAGTCACTGTACCTCCCTGTTTCAGGGTAAAGTCCTTACGGATAATCTCCTGCATACTTAACTTATACATTCCTTTATTGATGTTATAGTTACCAAAAATCCTGAAGTCACCTTTATTGTAGTAGTTGACCTGTAGGTTACCATTTCCTGTTGCCGAGATATTATCACCCGAAATTGGATCCATAACGATATTCATCGTTGCAGCCGGTGTGGCCTCGATAGCCATGTTTATGTGAAGATCCATAGGAGGACCGCTCTCTTCTTTCTTCTCTACCTTATTAAGATGGTGATAAAGGTTTGTCTCTACCTCTTCATGAATACGTTTAGGAGTTTTATCGACGAATGTGATAAATTGAGTATTCTTGGCCTCATTAGGCATGGTTGTGAGGTATGTAAAAGTCGTATTATTCGATGTTCGTATAGAGGCATCTATATTCATGGCATTGTTACCTCCATCGAGAATAATATTACCTGTACCATATACCTTTCCATAGAATGGTAGCGAACTGCTCTGTGCAGTGTTATACATAAGCAGATTATTACCATTTATATTGAAGTGGTACATCAAGTTTTTCAGTTTGGTATGAGTCAAGGCACCTGTGACATAACCACTATTATTCTCACGATCGAAGAAATGAACATTCTTTAAAGCAAACTCTCCCGGACTTATATGTATAGAGTCGTTAATGATTCGGTAATATGTGTTAAGTTCATCTACCTTCATCTCCAGGTCGGCCATTGCTTTACCTTCGAAATCAAGGCGCTTGAAATCACCAAAAAGTCGGATATCACCATATACACCACCCTTGATATCACTGAAAATGCCGTCGACAAATGGTGTGAGAAGAGCAATATTTGTGCCACCGGCATCGATATAAAGATCAAGTTCGGAACGTTTAGGAGATACAAATCCGGTGACGTTTGTATATTTTTTGCCATCTTTCATCTTAGCATCGATAATGATATCACTATTTTCATTATCCCACAGACCTTTTATATCGGCACGTCCAAGAATAGCATCATTAACCGAGAAGCTGTTTACATCAAGATTGGCATACATCTCAGGACTCTTCATCAAGTTCTTTAGAACAACATCGCCCGTCATCATACCACCAAACAGGACATCATCAAAACTTACTATATCAAGAATATAACGAATATCGATATCTTTTAAATCAATGTTGCATGAGTCTTGTGGATTATTGCTAAGCTTACCATCAATTATGATATGCTGATTATCGTGATCAAATATAAAATGGTCGATGTCAATATTGCCATTATTGATTGAGACATGTGAAGGACGAATATTCCATATAGAGTCGTTAAGAATGACTTTTGTTGGCTCAATACGTATATCAGCACCGATTTTATCACTCTCTTCCGATTTATAGAATGAGGTAACGGTAGAGAATTTGCCACCATAAGTATTTACGGCATTATTTCCCCAATTCAGTGTGGTTGTCAATTCATTATTTTTTAGTGATGATTTAACTGACAGGTTTACCATAACGCCGCTATTGAGCAAAGAAGAACCATATAAGTTACATAACAGCTCTTTTCCATTGTTCTCAATGTTCAATATACCGGAGTCATATTGGCTGTTTTTATATTTGAACTCTGGGAGAGAAGCCTCTATTTTCAGCCTATTTTCGTCATCATTGACGAATCCTTTAATTTGAGCAGGTTTATTGAGTTCAATAGGGATGAAGAGCATCTTAGAGAAGAACTCACTATTATCGATATTGAAATTAAAATCAAAATTGTTGTGAGGAGTCTCCGATTTTATCTCAGCAACTAATGAAGGTATGTATTTATTCAAAGCCGAAGTAATACTGATAGGCAATGATTCGTAGTTGAACTCACCTAATATAGAGCCGTTCATAAAAGGAGAATTGAAAATAATCTCTTTGGATTTTCCATTATGGTTAGCTTTGACAGATATATTTTCGACAAAGAAAGAGCCATTGTCGGGCGCATTAAGGGTTAAACTATCTATTGAGATTGTACCATCGATATCATCAATAGATTTGCCAACGAAATTGGCATTTAGATTAAATGATAAATATGAATCCTTATAATCTTTACTTAAGTTGAGCTTGTTGGGAGAGAAATCTTTAACTTTTGCTACTACATTGAATATTGGTCTCTTCTGCTCGATATTGAATATTCCTTTAACATCAACGTTACAGTTTTTGTCGGCTATGTTTAACTTACCATTGAATCCACCATTCTTAAAGTTTCCATCAACATCAATATTTGAATACTTATATCCTTTATAATCTAAAGATTTAACTTTTCCGACGATATACGATTCAGGATATTTATTTTTGTAGTTGAAACCTTTAAGTTGAATATCAAAATCAACGTCACCAAAATCTTCATTTTTAAAAAGAGTAGTGAGAGAGAACTTTTGACAATTTACTTTGCCTGAATATGAACGTATACCAATACTATCTCTATTCATCACCACCTTAGTATTTACTATACCCAAATCGGACTGCAATGTTCCATTGAGGGCAAGTGCAGTTAGAATACCACTAATCTCACCTTTAAAATTAATAAATTTCCTCTCGGTGATAGGGGCGGGTAGAGCAACACCTAAACAATTTATAATATTGTTTAGGTTACGATTTGAAAGGTTTGAGTTGAATATTGATAGAGACAGTTCAGAAGTCTCCTCTTTTTTAAGTCCTGTTATTAAAGCCTCGGCATTTATATCCATTCCTAAATCATCGCTCACGTTCAATCTGGAGCAGACAATAGTATTATTATCGCCTGAAAGGCGAAGGTTAAGATTTATATTCTCATTATAGTTGTTGAAAACAGGTATGAATGGGGATAAATCTTTTGGATTAATATGTGCATTAAGGTTTCCGCTATACTTTACTTTATTATTAAAAGATGTAAAAGTCTTTAAGCTATCATAACGAAAAACTATATTATTGAACTTCAACGATGATGATGGAAGTTTTATATCTATATTGCTGACTGCAAGTTTGTTATTGTTTGCTGTCACCCTAAAAGAAAAACGCTCAAGGTCGATTCCTGATTTCTCTTTAAACTGTAAACGTCTAACTCGGGCATTCAATGAGTCGGCAGTAAGTGCCTTAAGGGATACTATACCTGATAAGTTAGATATCTCTATATGTGATTTATTGAATTTGTTAGGCGTTTCAGGTTGGGATAAAACATCATATTTGAAGTTACCATTTTGGATCAAAAGTGAATTGATACGCAAATCTACTTTCGACTCCTTTTTATTTTTATCTTTACTTGCAAGGGCATCAATAATAAACTGAATATTTATTGGCTTATCAATATCAGTTCTGTTCAAGTTGAGATAGAAATTGAATATCTGAACACTGCTAATTACAATCTTTCCTTCAAAGAGGGGAGCAATTTGAAACTTGGCAGATAGATCGGAGATGTTTAAAAGGTCACTATTGTTCAGATCCTTTATTTGCAGATCGCGAATGATTATTCTATTGAGAAGACCAATATCTATATTGCCTACTCTTACTTCGGTGTTCAACTTTTCACTGAGTTCATCAGCCACAACACTCGAAAGTCTCTTTTGAATAAAAGGTATATTCAAAAGAGTTATCAAAAGAATATAGGTTCCAATTATTAATCCTATAATTATTCTAAATAGATTTCTGTAAGAGAGTTTTATTATCATTGCTTGTTTTAGGCAAACAAAGTTAATATAAAAAAGCGAAAATTAGATGGGTAGAGTAATAGAATTAAAAGTACTTTTATAAATATAAACAGAAATATAAGAGGTGTAAATCAGAGTATATGCTCTTTTTGAAAATATTCAGAAGGAGACTTTCCTGTTACCAATTTAAAATTACGAATAGCGGTGGCACGTGAACGATAGCCAGCATCATAAAATGCTGTTTTAAACTGACTTGTTTTATTCTCTTCAATCTGTTTAATAAAATAATTAATTCGAAGCGTGTT
>JAEZKJ010000028.1 GCA_023415545.1 Bacteroidota bacterium | reverse complement strand
ATCACAAGAAACAGGGAAAGAATAAGTATAATTACATGGAGAACACCATATACACCTTTCCTTGAGTAAATAAATGATTTCAGAGCATTGTACATAATTATATCTATTTTTTAATTATGAACAAGCTAATTAATATAAAGTTTTATAGATGATTGAAATTCTAAAAAGTCAGGTTAGTTTTAATTATTTATCTATAAAAAGACAAAGAGATGAGCAACTTTACAAGTTAATCATCTCTTTGTTTAAAAAGAAGTATTATTTTTTCAAGAAGCAAGTCTTGAGTACTATACTGCTTCCATCTATTTTACAATCCACCTCTTCATGATTTTCAGTTAATCGGATGCTTTTTACTTTAGTTCCACGTTTGATAACCATAGATGAACCTTTAACTTTTAAATCTTTTATTACTGTAACAGAATCTCCGTCAAGTAGTTCTACTCCATTACTATCTTTTGTCACAAAGTTCTCTTCACTTATTTCATTTTCTACTTCGTGAAACTCATGGGAACATTCAGGACAAACATATACAGACCCATCAAAATAGGTGTACTCGCCAGCACACTTTGGACATTTTGGTATATCATTCATAATCTTTATCTTTTATATAATGATAATTTATCTATAACTTATAATTGCTAATTTCTTAACCCAAAGCACAAAAATGCTTGTAAATATAAGATTCAGAACAATTGTAAGAACTGAAATTATAAGTACCGGGCCACCAAGATTGTACCCTAAAGCGATAAAAATCACCCCTGCTCCCACTTCACCACGAGTAAACATACCTATTGACAATGCTAATCTTTCACTAATTTTACGGTCGCGATAGAAAAACAGTGGAAATAGTTTACCAATATTTGAAAGAATAGATACAAAAACCACATGCATAGCTATTTCACCCCACGAAAGCATAGGTTGAGAAGCAACAATGGAGTAAACATTTGGAGTTGTCTCGAAGAAATCAACACCTATAAATCTTGGCATACTCATACCTACCAATAACATAAATAGGAATGAAATAAAAGTGGATACATTTTCTTCAGTTTTTGAAGATATATGCTTATGCTTCATTATCATACCAACAACAAATGCAGGAAGTAATACCTCTATATGTATGCTACCATCTTCTCCCCAAAGATGTTTAGAAGAGAGATATACAATTTGTGTGATAGCGAATACAACTATAGAATAAAGAATAATTGAAATCCAATTTTGCTTCCACTCATAACTTCCCATCTTTTTCCATCCAAAAGCTAAAAGAGCAAATACAATCAGTACAATGATTCCAAGTTGCCAGCGAAGACCAATCATCATTATCTGAAGTGGTATCATAAGTAGAATTGTATCTAAATCGTCGAAGATGGCAAGGACTTGAATCTTTTTATATATCCAACTTGACTTTAGACCAATAGCAGCAAGCATAGTAAATAGAATGCCGGCAGAGGTAGGTGCGGCAAATCGGCTTAAAAGAAGATTCTCTTTCCATGCCTCCCAACTATTCCAAAACTCAGAAGGTAAAAGAACAAAAATAAAATATAGAGTGATAAGAATCCAAGGCATAGCAGCTGTTGCCATTGCTATAAAATAGTCTTCTGTATAACTCTTCCATCGTGATTTATCTACATCAAATTCTCTTCCTACATTTATCATTATAAAACCAAGACAGATGTAGAGTAGAATATCAGCAGATGACTTAATGATATGGTAGGTATCATTAAAAATAATAGGTAAGGTTTGTGATAAAAATAGGCCTAATAATAAGAAGGCCGAAAATAACAGAACTTTTCTCATATTTAAAGATTTAGTTTAATTAAAATGATTGCCGTGGAAGTTCTGCAGACTGACGGCAATCATTCATATTTATTCTTAATCCAACTTAAGCACAGCAAGGAAAGCCTTTTGAGGTACCTCAACATTACCAATCTGCTTCATACGCTTTTTACCTCTTTTTTGCTTTTCCAAAAGTTTTCTCTTACGGCTCACGTCACCACCATAACATTTTGCAGTAACATCCTTACGAACCGCCTTAATGGTTTCACGAGATATAATTTTAGACCCTATTGCTGCCTGAATAGCTATATCAAACTGTTGTCTTGGGATAAGGTCTTTCAACTTTTCACACATTCTCCTTCCTAAATCGTATGCATTATCAACATGAGTAAGAGTTGAAAGTGCATCTACTGACTCACCATTAAGTAGAATATCCAACTTAACAAGCTTAGAAGGGCGGAATCCTGAAGCATGATAATCAAACGAAGCATACCCTTTAGATATACTCTTCAATTTATCATAAAAGTCAATAACGATCTCTCCAAGAGGCATCTTATAATGTATCTCAACACGGTTACCTGATACATAGTTTTGTTTTACCAACTCACCACGTTTGCCAAGACATAAAGTCATAATAGGACCAATATAATCAGTAGCCGTAATTATTGTAGCATCAATGTATGGTTCTTCAATATGATCTATCAACGTTGGATCAGGCATACCACCAGGATTATGAACCTCATTTACGTTACCTTGCTTATCATATATTAAATAAGATACGTTAGGCACTGTAGTAATAACATTCATATCGAACTCGCGGTCAAGTCTTTCTTGGATAATCTCCATATGAAGAAG
>JAEZKJ010000004.1 GCA_023415545.1 Bacteroidota bacterium | reverse complement strand
ATTCTTCCACAAATTCTAAACTTCAACACCGGATAAACCTTTAAATTATCGATTATTTTAGAATAATCATTATCATATTGTTCTTGAAGTCTGTTCAGTGTCCCTTTACTTGTATATACTTCAGGAGTGCCATGTAGTTGAGCTCCTAACTCAAACATCAATCCCACTCTTTTTTTAGGAACTGCTCTACCAAAGCCCAGTCCAAAATAGGGACGGCTATTTTTAACCATTATACCTCCCTCAATGTCACCATTTTTATCGAAAGGAATATTATAATCACCTATTTCAATCCCAACATTCGCACCTTGAGCAATTAATCTTTCAGCATCATCGCTATGACCATTGATTTTAATTACCTCTTTACCGCCTATTGAAATACCTCCGGCAATAAAGAAAGAAGATCTTTTAAATGGGTAAAGGTTTAAAATAATGTCAGTAGTTGATCTTTTCAGTGAACCATTAATATCTACATTGTATGATGAACTATAAGTTTGATAATTGGCATCAAAACTTAAATTATCATTATAAGATATGTCAGGAATCATATTCATACCTACTCTTAACTGGAAATAGTTACCAATAGGAGTAGAAATATCGAAACCTAATCCTGTTGTACTACCACTTACACCAACTGTAAGCGAGTTAAAGAATCCATAATTGTTATTCCCTGCGAAGGCTTTATTTATGTTTATAGACCATAAAATTAAAGCTGAAAATAGATAAATATACTTTCTCATATTCGTGTTTTTTTGTTAATGTTTTAGATATAAGTTATTTGTGGAATAACAAATTTAATAAATTCTTTTTATAATGTTATTATAGTAATTCGTTAATCTACATATAGATTGCTATGGCTAATTTACAGTTACTTTGTCAAAATACTTAACAAATATCTCTTTGGCCTCTTCAAGTTGTTCAAAAGTATTCTCTTTTACATCTTTAATTTTGTATTCCATATTCATAGACTCATATTTATGCATGCCCAGTGTATGATATGGAAGTATTTCAACCCTTTGAATCATTTTGTAATTTTTGAAATGTTCACAAAGAGAAATTATATCCTCTTTGAAGGCACTATAATTTTGTACCAAAACATATCTCATCCAGAAAGGTTTATTATTTTCTTCTAACCATTTAGCTGTTTTAAGAGTCTGCTCATTCGATCTTTCAGTAAGAATTTTATGTCTTTCAGGATTAATCTGTTTGATATCCAACAAAACCAAATCAACTAAATTAAATAGCTCTTCAACATATTCATTCCAAACAGCTCCGTTAGAGTCTATACAGATATGAATATTATGTTCTTTTAACCTTTTAACTAATGGTATCAACTCTTTAGCCTGAAGTGTTGGTTCACCTCCACTGAATGTTACACCACCTTTTTTACCAAAGAAAGGTTTTTCGTTAACAGCAAGTCTTATAATCTCTTCAATGTCAGTCTCCTTGCTTTCACCTTTTAAATCTATGGTATCTGGATTAGCACAATATAGACATCTGAAATTACAACCTTGAAGGAATACTACCAATCGTAAACCCGGTCCATCGAATGTACCTAATGATTCGTATGAATGAACTTTTAGCATAGTCTCTGTTTAATGAAAAAAGTCATTCCGATATATGGATTGTGTTTCATAAATATCGGAATGACAATATTTATTTATACACAAATAAAATTTTGTGTATAGTTTTATTGAAATTTATTACATCTTTTGGTGGAAAGAGCGGCTGATCACCTCAAGCTGATGCTCACGGCTTAACTTGATAAAGTTAACAGCATAACCCGATACACGAATAGTAAGTTGTGGATACTTTTCAGGATGTACCATTGCATCTTCCAGCATCTCTCTGTTTAGTACGTTCACATTTAAGTGATGTGCACCCTTAGTGAAATAACCATCCATCATTGTAACAAGATTCTCAACACGAGTCTCTGCATCAACACCAAGTGACTTAGGGACGATAGAGAAAGTGTTACTGATACCATCTTGTGAGTCACGGTAGCGAAGTTTTGCAACTGAGCTCAAAGAAGCTACAGCACCTTTTTTATCACGTCCATGCATTGGGTTGGCACCAGGAGCAAAGGCAACACCTTTAGCACGACCATCAGGAGTAGCACCTGTTTTCTTTCCGTACATTACGTTTGATGTAATTGTAAGAAGAGAAAGTGTAGGTTGTGCATTTTTGTATACAGGATGTTTTTTAAGCTCTTCGTTGAAGAAGTATACTAAGTCAACACCTAAATGGTCTACACGGTCATCATCGTTACCGAAGCATGGGAATTCACCTTTTATATCGAAAGCTTCAGTAAGACCGATATCATTTCTAATAGCAGTTACTTTAGCATATTTGATAGCCGAAAGTGAGTCTAATGCGATAGAAAGACCAGCTACACCATAAGCAAGGTTAATGCTTGGGTTTGTGTCGATAAGAGCCATCTGAGCTTTTTCATAATAGTACTTATCGTGCATGTAGTGGATGATATTCATTGCATCGTTATAGATACGTGCTATCTCTTTAAGAACTTTCTTATAATTTGAAAGAACCTCTTCAAAGTTCAATAAAGTACCTGTAAGAACAGGAATATCTTTAACAACTAGTTTACCCGTATTTTCACAACGTCCACCATTTATTGCAAGCAATAGAGCCTTAGCAAGGTTACATCTAGCACCAAAGAACTGAATTTGTTTACCTATAGCTTGGTAAGAAACGCAACATGCGATACCATAGTCATCACAGTTACGAACTTCACGCATAAGGTTATCATTTTCATACTGGATAGAAGATGTGTCGATAGAAACTTTTGCACAGAACTCTTTGAATCCTTCTGGAAGTTCAGGGCTCCATAGAACTGTCATATTTGGTTCTGGAGAAGGACCAAGGTTGTAAAGTGTCTGAAGGAAACGGAAAGATGTTTTAGTTACCTTAGTGCGACCATCATTGAAACGACCACCGATAGATTCAGTTACCCATGTTGGGTCACCGGCGAATATGTCATTGTATGATTGCATACGAAGGTGACGAACCATACGTAATTTAATGATGAAATCGTCAATAAGTTCCTGAGCAAATGTCTCGGTGATAATACCATGAGCTAGATCGTATTCGATATAGATGTCAAGGAATGAAGAAACATTACCAAGAGACATAGCTGCACCATCTTGTTCTTTTACAGCAGCAAGGTAACCCATGTACACCCACTGAACAGCTTCGTGAGCAGAAGTCGCAGGACGGCTTAGGTCAAGACCATAATACTCACCAAGAACTTTAATCTCGTTAAGAGCTTTAATTTGCTCTGATACTTCTTCTCTAAGACGGATATTTGCATCTGTCATTGGGCTGCAAATGCTTTTCAAATCAGCTTTTTTAGCCTCTATTAGGCGGTCGATACCATAAAGAGCAACACGACGATAGTCACCGATTATACGTCCACGAGCATAGTTATCAGGAAGACCTGTTAAGAAACCTAGCGAACGTAAAGAGCGAATCTCTTCAGTATAAGCGTCGAAAACACCATCATTGTGAGTTTTACGATAGTGATAGAAGATATCTTTCACCTTCTCATCAACTTCAACACCATTTTCTAGGCAAGCTTTTTCAACTACTTTGATACCACCAAATGGTTTGATTGAACGACGAAGCAGTTCATCTGTTTGAAGGCCAACGATAAGCTCATTTTCCTTGTCGATATAACCGGCTTTGTGAGATGTGATTGAAGATACTGTTTTGTTGTCGAGTGAGCGAACTCCATTGTTTTTTCTCTCTTCTTCAAGAGCATTAAGGCATAAGTCCCATATTCTTTTAGTTCTCTCAGTTGGGCCTGCTAGGAACGAAGCATCTCCTTCATATGGAGTAATGTTTTCATGAACGAAATCCGAAACGTTGATTTGCTCATTCCACAAACCCTTCTTGAATTTATTTTCCATAAATCAATACCTATTTAATATGTGTTAGTTTGAAACTGAGTGCAAAGTTAGCAATTTTTAGGACCTTTACAATCACCACAAATAGGTATTTTTAAAGTATTAGCAGTATGGCATTATCTTCTTAAAAAATCTTTTTTATTTGTCAATACCTTTTTACAGATAATTTTAATATTTGCTAATTTTAGATAAATATTGATGATAAAATATGATAAAATATAACTTCTTTCATTCAATTTTGAACATACTCTAAATATAATTACTGTTTGAATTATAAATTGTAAAAGTATAAGTCCCACTATTACTGCAAAATAATGCCATTCTAATCTATAGAACGTGAGTAAAAGTGCTATTAATGCTACTATGTTAAATAATATTAATAGTGAATTAAATATTTTAGTAATACTAATACCAAATCCTTTGTAATATTTCTGAGTATTGTATGCTGATAATTTATCCATCACCCAATCTGTTCTAGTGGAGGGATTATCGATGCGAACAACACTTTCGGCAGATATTTCGACCTTTGTATTTTTTGATTTTGCATACTCGTTTACAAAAAGATCATCTTCACCTCTTTGTAAATTTAGATGTTTATTAAAACCATTGTTTTTATAAAATATACTTTTACGATAAGCTAAATTATATCCGCTGGCTTTATATGGCATTTTATTAATAGCCATACCTAAATATTTTAATGACTCTTTCAGTCGGTCGAATATAATAACTCTATTAAACCAGTTTTTATTAATTTCATAATTACTGTATCCAAAAACGAAGTCCGTTCCTTCAGTGAAATTACGAGCGATTTTTCTAAGCCATTGGTTTGAAACAGGATGCGCATCAGGCTCAGTAAATATTAAAATATCATTTTTCGAGGCTTTAATACCTATTGTTATACCTAATTTTTTGTGACTTATATATCTGGCTGTCTCAGGAATAAAGGTTATATAAAGGTTAGAATATTGATTTTTTATTCTAATAAGTTCATCTTCAATTAATTTGTTTATCTGTTCGTAAACTACAATAACTTCAAAATCAGGATAATCTTGTTCTAAAAGTGACTTTAAATTACTCTCTATTTTTTCATTTATATTTGTTACAACTACGATTACCGAGAGTGGGGGAGTAATGTTATCATCATACACCTTCTTTCTATTTATAAAATGAAGATTGTAAACAGACAGGAGATATACTATTTGAACAATGAAAAGTATTATTGTAATTAATATAAGTACATTAATTAAATTGTAGCCAGCAATAAACATGTCGAGTTTTCTTAAAATTTAAGCAAAGGTACTATTTAATTCTTTCATTAAGATAAAAAAATACCGACTAAAAAAGTTTTTAGTCGGTAATGTTATTATAAAATTTCTTCTTGTAGATATCCTTTAGGAAGTTCGCGGCAGTTGTAGTTCGAAGCCATTATCTCACCATAAGCGCCTGCTGAGCGAAGTGCAATTAAGTCACCACGATGAGTTTTGTTTAAATCTACAGATTTTCCAAAAACATCGGACGATTCACATATTGGCCCCACAACATCATAAGTCTCCATAGCTTCAT
>JAEZKJ010000001.1 GCA_023415545.1 Bacteroidota bacterium | reverse complement strand
CTGAAAGATAGATGAAAACCTTGAGGAAGAAAAGCAATTCCGGCTGGGTTGGAATTAACTCCGTCAATTGCGATAGATGCACCTCTTGCCGGCATTCGAAGAAATGCAGCATGTTGATTAGTATTTGTGAACAGACCTCCCGAAAAAGTTGGAATTGAAACAAACAATGCCATTGCTGCTGTTGTTAATGATTTCTTCATTTTATTTGCATGTTTTAAAATTTGCGCAAAGTTAAAGATTGTAACCACATAAACTAATGATTTGTACTTTTATATTAAAAAAAGTATTATTTGAAATAGTTGTAAGTATAACTATGCCCTTTTTATGCTATATAATTGTTTAAATCTGAATAAGCATTTATAAAAAGAGGTGAAAGAAGAGATTGATTATTAAAGCAATAATATAATTAATAGTCGGAAAGTATTAAGTAGTGTGGGGAAAAAACACTCTTATAAACGAATTATTCCCGCTAGAATATGTACTAGCGGGAATATTTTGTTGTGAATAAAACTTTGTAATTGCTCTATTTACTATAATTTGGTAATATTCAACATCAAACTTTTTGAATACATTATATTTTATTGTACTCTTTATAATTTAAGTATCCTTATTACATAATCTTTTTTACAATGTTGAACATCTTGTATGGCATATATCTGAATGGCATATCTATCCAGGTAGGAGTAGATACAATAGAACGAGTATGACTGAACACATTGAAACTATATTTACCATGATAATGTCCCATTCCCGAATTGCCAACTCCACCAAAAGGTATATTATCATTTGCAATATGCATAATAACATCATTTATACACCCTCCACCCGATGACGTATATTTAATAATATCCCATCCATCTTTTTCCTTTCCAAAAAAGTAAAATGCAAGAGGTTTTTCACGTGAGGTTACAAAATCAATTACCTGTTGTTTGAAACTACATTTGCTGGTATCGGTTACTTCTTTATTTAAAATGTGTTCTGACTCTTTTATAGTTATAATAGGGAAGATAGGGCCAAATATCTCTTCTGTCATTAAAGGAGAATCAAGTGGCACATTGTCTATTAGAGTAGGTTCAATGAATCTGCTTTCAGCATCACTTGCTCCACCATAAATTATATTTCCATCTTTAAAATATCCGGTTATTCTTTCAAAAGATTTATCATTAACTATTCGAGCATAATATTTATCCTCTTTAATATCTTTACCATGAAGATTTTCAATCTCTTGAGCATAAGCCTTTACAAATAAATCTTTAACATCCTCGTGTATAAGTATATAGTCGGGTGCAATACATGTTTGGCCTGAATTTAAAGTTTTTCCCCAAGCCAGCCTTTTTGCAGTGACCTTAATATCTGCTGTTTTGTCAATGATGCATGGACTCTTTCCCCCAAGTTCAAGAACAACAGGAGTAAGGTTATTTGCCGCATATGTCATCACTATTTTCCCAAGAGTTGGGCTTCCGGTAAAGAAAATTATATCCCATCTTTGTCCCAAAAGAGCCGTGTTTGTATCTCTATGTCCTTGAACCACTGTTATATATTCAGAACTAAACGTTTCGGATATCATATCATCAATAATCTGTGAAACATTAGGAACATATGGTGAAGGCTTTAGCAAAGCTGTACATCCTGAGGAAATTGCTCCAACAAGAGGATTGAGCAGAAGTTGTACAGGATAGTTCCAAGGAGAGATAATTAAAGCATTACCTAGTGGCTCTTTTACAGTGTAACTAGTAGAAGGAAAAAGAACAATAGGACTTTTTTCTCTTTTACGTGCTGCCCATTTTCTGAGATTTTTTAAATGATTTTTAATCTCACTTTTAACTATGCTGATTTCTGTAAGATAAGCCTCTTGATATGATTTATGTAGATCAATCCATAGAGCATCCGCAATCTTTTTCTCCCATTTTTCCAAAGCCAGCAAAAGTTTTTTAAGCATGCTCTTACGGAACTCTATATCAAGTGTTGCCCCAGAGTGGAAAAACTCTTCTTGACTTTTTTTTATTGAAGGTATCATACTATCCATATAAATATATTTTTAGTTGGCAGAGTTTAAATTCTATAAACTTTAGGTTTACTTTTTACGTCCTGTAAATTTGTCCATAGTGTGATAAATACCAAACACTTCACCAAAAAAGATATCAAAAAGTTTTGTTGGTAATATCCATTGCCAGAAACGAATAAAGTGGAATCCAAAAGGAATACCTATAAAGTTAACATTTTTCTCTATCGCTTTGATTACTTTGCGTGCCACATATTTAGGATTCAGTATAGGTATTATGCTAGATTTAACTCCATTGAACATTCCGGTATTAATATAGTATGGAGCTACAGTAGTGACTCTAACTTTACTTTTCAATTCGTGAAGTTCGATTCTAATAGAATCCGACCATCCAATCACTCCCCATTTACTAGCTGTATAAACTGACATTCTTGGATTTGAAATAAGTCCTGCAGCCGAAGCAATAGTGCAAATATGCCCACTATTTCGTTTTATCATATCTGGGAGGACAGTTCGAGCGATAATCATAGGAGCGATAGTGTTGATCTGCATCGTTTTCACTATTTCCTCTTCGCTCATATTGTCGAAAGTGCTGTTGCTTGTAATTATTCCTGCATTATTTATGAGAATATCAATGTGACTGAACTCTTTAACTATATCATTATAAGCTTCAGTAATCTGTTTGCTCTCCGAAATATCTACCGTATATCCAATAACTTCTCCAATGGAACAGAATTCTTGTTTTGTTGTTTCAATTGAAGTTGAGTTGATATCCCATATAATAACTCTTTTGGCTCCTCTTTCTAAAGCCATTCTTCCCATCAATTTACCAATACCAGATGCTCCACCGGTAATTAGTACATTTGCATTTGTGAATTTCATATTTACTAATTTATTGGTGTAATACAATTATCTATCTTATGCTAAAAATAGAAAAAATGTATATATAGTGTTTTTTTGATTTTACAAATTAACTCTGTTATTATAAAAAAAAGAGCCAGTTTATATGAAGCTGGCTCTTTTTCTATATAATTATGTACTTAATCTTTTATTAAAGTGAGTAGTTAAGGCTTACTCCGAATGCATTACTGTTACGTGAGTAGATATTTGTATCTGTCAATCCGGCAACGCCATTAAAGTTTGGAGTCACAACCTTATAATCATAATAGTTTGTTTTTAGATAACCTAAGTTAAGTTTTAGTTTATCATTCATTTTTATTTCTGCACCGATACCTAGAGAGTATGAGTCGCATTGGAAGCTAGTTTCACTTTGGTATGCATCCGATAATCCAAAGTCAGTTCTTTGAGCACCACCACTTAATGTAATTCTTTTTGTTACATCCCACTCAATACCGAATAGATACTCGTTTGTACCTTTAGTTAGATATTTATTTTTATTAATATCTGTTCCCACATATGCAGCTTTGTCGTCAAAGAAATGATACTCAACTGCAGCTCTTAAAGTAGGTAGGATTTTGTATTGTGCAGCAACCGAAAGGAAAGCAGGTATATCTGAACGAACTTTTCCTTTGTGTTTGTAATCAGGCATCAATGCGATTACGTTTTGGCTACTATTTTTGGAATCGTTCTCTAAGTTGATTTTTGTACGGAACTCATATTTTGCACCAATATTAAGTTTTCCTAAATTCCAGTTAAGACCGATAATTGGTGTAATTCCAAAATCTTTTTGTGAGCAATCAAGAACAAAATCCTGAGACATTAAAGCTATACCTTGACCAAGTGCTGCTGAAGAAGAAACCAATTCATTGTAAGTAGCTGAGTATTCAGGTAAATCTTTTACTGGTTCTAATTGCTGAATACCAGCATCTACTTGAGCTTTAACACCGGTTAAGTAATCAGAACCTTTTATTCCATTTGCTTTAATATTAGTTATGTTACCATTGTATGAGCAGTTTGCTAGGATACCACGAAGACCACCAAATAGCGAGAAGTTGTTGGTTAACTTATAAGTTCCACCAACTTGTAAAGAGTAGAAATATTGTTCTCCAATTAAATTTTGTTGTAATGAATATGAATCAGCTTTTGCGTCTATCAACTTACCACCTACAAGTTTTTCAAACATAGGAAGACCATTTTCATAGTCGCATTTACCGCCACCACCATTAACAGCAAACTGTCCGGAGATAGACCATTTATCATTTATAACGTATGCAGCCTGAAGAGAAGGAACAACAGGAGCAATAGTTTTACCCTTGAAAACACGTTCTTGACTATTATTATTAGCATTGTAGGAAAATAGCATATTCGAAGACTCAATTTTACGTTCTTGAATAGCTGCTTGCCAACTTAATGAAAAGTGAAGCCCTTGAGGAAGAAAGGCTGTACCAGCTGGATTTGAATAAACACCATCTATTGCTATTGAAGCACCTCGTGCCGGCATTCTTAAAAACGTTGCGTTTTGATTTGTGTTTGTTATTATGCCACCCGCAAAAGTTGGATTTGAAACGAATAATGCAGCTGTAGCAATGATTAATAATTTCTTCATTTTATTACTTTATTTTAAATTTCAGTGCAAATATATGTATAAATAGCACACAAACCAAAAGTTTGTGCAACAATTAGGGAAATAAAGTGTTATTTGAAACAGTTGTAAGTGAAACGATGATGGTTGCTTATTACTTATCTATATTTTATTTGTTTACTAAAAATCCTGATTATTAATATATTAGGAATAATTGTTCTACTTTTGTTATTTAAAAAAGAGATCATATAATATCTATATGTATAGCAATAAAAATATTTGGGAAGTTAGTTATCCTATATTGCTTGGATTACTTGCGCAGAATATAATAAATGTCATTGACACAGCGTTTTTAGGTCGAGTCAGCGAACTCGCTCTAGGAGCATCTGCTTTAGGAGGTTTATTATATATATGTATACTTACTATAGCATTTGGCTTTAGCGTTGGCTCCCAAATACTTATAGCGCGTAGAAATGGTGAAGGCAGATATTCGGATATTGGAGTAATAGTTCAACAAGGTGCATTATTTATGTTTGCTCTTGCAATAATACTCTTTTTTATGAGTCGCTATTTTGCACCTCGACTTATAAATATGTTGATTTCAAATGATGATATCTATCAAGCCACATATGAATTCTTCAATTGGAGAATGTTTGGTTTCTTTTTCTCCTTTATAAATGTAATTTTTCGCGCTTTTTTTATAGGTATAACTAAAACAAAAGTTATCACCATTAATGCCATTGTAATGGCGATTACTAATGTAGTGCTCGATTATGCCATGATATTCGGCCACTTTGGATTTCCTGTATGGGGTATAAAAGGAGCTGCAATTGCATCAGTAATATCTGAAGCTGCATCGACTATTTTCTTTTTACTTTATACCTATTGGCGTATAGATTTTAATAAATATGGATTGAAACATGTTAAAGGATTCGATTTTAATCTACTATCAAAAATTCTTAATATATCCAGTTTCACCATGTTTCAATATTTCCTATCGATGGGAGTATGGTTTGTATTTTTTATTGCAATCGAGAGAATTGGTCAGCGTGAATTAGCGATAGCAAATATCATTAGGAGTATTTATGTAGTTATGTTGATACCTGTGCAAGCCTTATCGGTAACATCCAACTCACTTGTAAGTAATTTAATTGGCAGTGAAGGAACATTAAATGTAATGCATTTGATTCGTAAAATTTCCCTATTATCTCTTTATATTATTTTAGCCTGTATATCTGTTGTATTACTTTTCCCATCAATAATTTTATCTATTTATACAAATGAAGTGAGTTTGATTCATGATTCCATCTCTTCAGTATATGTTATTTGTATCGCAATGGTTGTTGCCTCAGTATCGAATATATATTTTAATGGGGTATCGGGAACAGGAAACACTAAAGCAGCTCTTTATTTAGAGACTGCAACGCTTATTGTATATATAATATATGTATTTATTGTTGCGTTATATTTTAAATCATCGGTATCTATTTGTTTTACAGCCGAAATACTTTATTATGTTTTATTGCTATTTAGTAGCATCCTTTATTTCAAAAAAGGAAAATGGCAAGATAAAAAGATATAAGTTAATCAACTTTTTTGTACTTTTGCCGTCTATTATAATAATAAGTAACTTGAAACAGGTATAATATAATGTTTGATAATTTAAGTGACAGACTAGAAAGGTCTTTTAAAATCCTCAAGGGTGAGGGTAAAATTACAGAGATTAATGTTGCTGAGACATTAAAGGAAGTTCGCAAAGCATTGCTTGATGCCGATGTCAACTACAAGGTAGCTAAGAGTTTTACAGATACTGTTAAGGAGAAGGCACTTGGTCAGAACGTTCTTACTGCTGTTAAACCAAGCCAGTTGATGGTGAAAATCGTTCACGATGAACTTGCTAAATTAATGGGTGGTGAGACTGCTGAGATTCAACTTATTGGTCGTCCTGCTGTAATTCTTATGTCTGGTCTTCAGGGTTCAGGTAAAACTACTTTCTCTGGAAAACTTGCTAAGATGCTTAAGACAAAGAAGAACAGAAAGCCTCTTTTAGTTGCTTGTGATGTATATCGTCCTGCAGCTATTGAACAGCTTAAAGTTCTTGGTGAGCAGATAGGAATACCTGTTTTCAGTGAAGAAGATTCTAAGGATCCTGTAAAAATTGCTCTTGACGCTATACAAGAGGCTAAAGCTAAAGGTTATGACCTTGTAATTGTCGATACAGCTGGTCGTCTTGCCATCGATGAGCAGATGATGAAAGAGATAGAATCGATCAAGAAAGCTATTAACCCTGATGAGACTCTATTTGTTGTTGACTCAATGACAGGTCAAGATGCTGTTAACACAGCTAAAGAGTTTAACGATAGACTAGATTTCAATGGTGTTGTTCTTACAAAACTTGATGGTGATACTCGAGGTGGTGCTGCACTTTCTATTCGTACTGTCGTTGACAAGCCAATTAAATTTATCGGAACAGGTGAGAAGCTTGATGAAATAGATCAGTTCCATCCTGAACGTATGGCCGACCGTATATTGGGTATGGGTGATATCGTGTCACTTGTAGAACGTGCCCAGGAACAATATGACGAAGAAGAGGCAAAACGTCTTCAGAAAAAGATCCAAAAAAACCAGTTTGATTTCAATGACTTCCTTTCTCAGATACATCAAATAAAGAAGATGGGTAACTTGAAAGACCTTGCTTCAATGATTCCAGGTGTAGGTAAAGCAATCAAAGATATAGATATTGATGATAATGCATTTAAAAGTATCGAGGCTATTATTTACTCAATGACTCCTGAGGAGAGAACTAATCCTGAAATATTGAATGGTACTCGTCGTACTCGAATTGCAAAGGGTAGTGGTACTACTATTCAGGAGGTGAATCGTTTGCTTAAGCAGTTTGATCAAACTCGTAAAATGATGAAGATGGTTACTAGCAGCAAGATGGGAAAGATGATGCCTAAATTGAAAAGATAATATCATAATTATATAAAAAGAGGAGAGAGTGCTAACTTTCTCCTTTTTTGTTATCAAACCTTAATAAGAATGTACTAATTTTGTTGCCACTAAAATGTGGATTAAGGAGATATTTTTTTGAATAACATTTCAATAATTAATATATATGCAACTAATAGATGGAAAACTTATTTCGCAACAGATAAAGCAGGAGATTGCTCAAGAGGTTGCCGAAATTGTGGAAAAAGGTGGTAAACGTCCTCATCTCGCTGCTATTCTTGTAGGACATGATGGTGGAAGCGAAACTTATGTAGCCGCAAAAGTCAAGGCTTGTGAGGAGTGTGGTTTCAAATCATCACTTATACGTTATGAATCGGACGTGACAGAAGAGCAGCTACTTGCTAAAGTTAGAGAACTTAATGAAGATGCCGACGTTGATGGTTTTATTGTACAACTTCCACTTCCTAAACATATTTCTGAACAGAAGGTTATTGAGACCATTGATTATAGAAAAGATGTTGATGGATTCCATCCTATTAATGTAGGACGTATGTCTATAGGCCTTCCTTGTTATGTGTCGGCTACTCCTAATGGAATTATTGAATTACTTAGAAGATACAATATTGATACTAAAGGTAAAAAGTGTGTAGTGCTAGGAAGAAGTAATATTGTAGGTAAACCAATGGCTGCGCTTATGATGCAAAAAGGCCAACCTGGTGATGCTACAGTTACTGTTTGTCATAGTCGTAGCATGGATTTGAAAGAGGAGTGTCAAAAGGCAGACATCATTATTGCTGCATTGGGACAACCTAACTTTGTTACTGCAGATATGGTTAAAGAGGGTGCTGTGATTATTGACGTTGGTACTACTCGCGTTCCTGATGCTACACGTAAATCAGGTTTTAAACTTACTGGTGATGTGAAGTTTGATGAGGTAGCTCCTAAATGTTCATATATTACTCCTGTTCCCGGTGGTGTTGGACCTATGACAATTGTATCTTTGATGAAAAACACTCTTTTAGCTGGTAAAAAAGAGATTTATAAATAAAAATCGTCACCTTAAAATGTGTAAAAAATAAAGCTGAGGTTTGCAGATTCAAAAAAAAACTCTACCTTTGCATCGCTTTCCAAAAGAGAGCAAACATGGTGGATGTAGCTCAGCTGGTTAGAGTGCCGGATTGTGGTTCCGAAGGTCGTGGGTTCGAACCCCATCTTCCACCCTTGATAAACCTTGCAAATATAAATTTGCAAGGTTTATTGTTTTTAGTTCATTGCGAAATAGTGGAAATATCACTCCTGCTATTATCTCCTCAATAGCTTTCATTATTATTAAGTAGTACAATAATGAAAGCTAATACTATAGCTATGATATTTTTTCATAAAAAAGACGTTACGAAAAGGTTCTTTATATTTCCTTTTGTAACGTCTTTTATAACTTGAAAGGGTTATATATGATTATAATTAATGCATACTTTTGCCTCTTTTTATATTTGGCAATGAACTTGATTAATGATAAAAATGGATTACTTCATTGGTATTTCAGGATGTTGAACAGATAGTGGTTGCCCTTTCTGTGAGAGGTAGAACATATAAAGAACTACAGGTTTTGTGCCGCGATTCTCACCATGATGGATAGAGTCTACCATTTCAACAATGACATCGCCTTCGCGAATAACTTTTGTCTGTCCGTCAAGGCCAATGATGGTCAGTTCACCTTGCGTCAGCACTCCATGATTCATAGCTACATGGTGATGCCATCCAAGTTTCTTTCCGGCAGGGATAACATATTTAACCGCTACCAATTCGGGTTTTCCTTGAGGGTAATTGGGAAGTTCAACTCCATTCCAGCTTTGACTGGTGCGAAGCAATTCTTTATTTTCAACTTCTGTTATTTGATTTTCTTTATTGGCTTTTTTGCATGAATACAAAACATTGGTACTGCATAATATAACAACTACTGTTAGCCATTTTGTGATTTTTTTCATAATTTCAAATTATTAAGATCTTGTTATTTGGAATTTTAGATACAATCTCTGACTTTGTCAAATTATTACATTTATAAATTCATTAAGTTCAAAAAGTATTACAAAAATATTGATTTTTTTGTTTACTTAAATAAAGCAATATACAGTTAAAATTAATAATGACTACTTTTATAAGACTTCTCAATGAATATTTACTCAGATTCCTATATTTTTTTATTGCATATGATATATTACATAAACAGCCACGTAATCTTTAAAACATTCCCATAGTTTATATAAACAGCCCGGTAATCTGAAGTTTTGTTCAAATAAATTGATTATTACTTAAAAAGAGAATCATACTTTATATCATATTTGATAAAGTTTATAATACATATAAATTTATGTATTAGTTATAATCACTCATTGAATGGTTATAATGCTGTATCTATGAATTAGTTAAATCTTTAATAACAAGTACTTAGACTGCTTGTAATAGCAATATTTGTATTAATTTTACTTCACATTTGCATATAATCTGAACTTATATATTTGCAGAATTAAAAAAAATAGTTACCTTTGCATCGCTTTTCGAAAGAAAGCAGACATGGTGGATGTAGCTCAGCTGGTTAGAGTGCCGGATTGTGGTTCCGAAGGTCGTGGGTTCGAACCCCATCTTCCACCCTTGATAAACCTTGTAAACGTTAGTTTGCAAGGTTTATTTTTTTTATATTTGTTCTGTTTAATATTGCATTATGAAGCCCGTACTCATTTATAAATACTCACAAAGAGTCTAGTTATTACTCTTTAATAAATTTATTAATCATGGATATTGAATCTATTCGTCTATATTGTCTCTCGATAAAAGGAGCAGAAGAATCTTTCCCATTTGATGATGAAACCTTGGTATTTAAAGTGATGGGAAAAATATTTGCTTTGATGGGGTTGGAAAATGCTCATCTTATTGCATTGAAATGTGATCCTGACTATGCAATCGAGTTACGTGAAGAATACAATGCAATAGAACCCGCTTTTCATATGAACAAGAAATATTGGATTCAGGTAGATTTTACATCAGGATTGGATGATAACTTAATTAAAAAGCTTATTGATCACTCTTTGGAGGAAGTATATAAGAAATTCACTAAAAAAATGAAAGAGGAGTATGATAGATTGTAATATAGACGTCAATGAACATGTTATATACATTGATAAGTTGGATTCAACAAACAGCTACTTATCAAATCTTTGTGAAAATGAGGATGTGAAAGAGTATACAACTATCATTTCAGATTTTCAGACTAATGGGAGAGGGCAGATAGGTAATAGATGGGAGTCACAAAGAGGTGAAAATCTTACATTTAGTACTGTTGTTTATCCAACATCAATTTTAGCTCGCGAACAATTTATAATATCTATTATTACCTCTACTGCAATTTGTGAGGCATTGAGTGAATATACAGATGATATCACAATAAAATGGCCAAATGATATCTATTGGAAAGATAAGAAAATTTGTGGTATACTTATAGAAAATGATTTGCAAGGCATTAATATATATAAATCAATACTTGGTATAGGAATAAATGTTAATCAAGAGCAATTTTGTTCCGATGCACCAAATCCAGTCTCTCTGTATCAAATAATAAATACTAAAACTGACCGCAATCTGTTGCTCAATGATATTATTTGTAGATTGATAGTTGGTTTTGATATGATTAAAAAAGGTGATTCTAACTATCTAGACAAAATATATTCAAAGTATAAAAGCATGCTTTATAGAAAAGTGGGTAATTATCTTTTTAATGATAAAGATGGTGATTTTATAGCTTCAATAGATAATGTAGAACTTAATGGACATCTTTTATTAAAAGATTTAGATGGTAAGAAAAGGAGTTATCTTTTTAAGGAGGTAAAATTCATTATACCTTAAATTTATAATTCTGTTTTTGAGAACCAATCTTAATTTGAATTACTAAAAAGTTCTTTTGGAAAAATATGTAATACAGAGTATAATAATATAATGAAAAATGTTATATAACATGTTGTGTTTTAATGTTTTTTTATAAAATATATATTTATTGTTTTGTATGAATATTTGTAAATTTGTATAAATTAATTGAATAAATTTTTTTATAGATATCCATGAAAGAAATTATAAAGGATAGATATAATATATTAAAAAATCAATATTGAAAATACACTTTGTTTAAGCATTCTAATTTATCAAAAGAACAATATGAATAAAATAAAAATTATTTTCTCTTTTTCTTTTCTTTTCTTGCTTCTGTCAATGAACGTAAAGGGACAGAATCCAATTATTAAGAGTGAATTTTGTGCTGATCCAACAGCAAAAGTTTTTGAAGGAAAAATGTATTTATATCCTTCACATGATATACATTCACCTGCTGATCATGCACGACAAGGTTGGTTCTGTATGGCTGATTATCATGTATACTCTTCCGAAAATCTTATTGATTGGACTAATCATGGTGTTATAGTAAGTCAAGATAATGTACCTTGGGTTGCTCCTAAATCTTACACAATGTGGGCTCCTGAATGTGTATATAAAAATGGTAAATATTATTTTTATTTTCCAGCTACTCCAAAAGGTGAAAATTTGCGTGGCTTTAGAATAGGTGTTGCTACATCAGATAAACCATATGGCCCTTTTACTCCTGAGGAGACAAATATAAAAGGTATTTTGGGTATTGATCCATGTGTCTTTACTGATGATGATGGACAATCATATATATATTGGTCGGATAGAATTGTTTGGGTTGCTAAGTTAAAAGATAATATGAAGGAATTAGCTACTGAGCCTTTTGTTATTGATAATCTTCCTAAAAAAGGTCTTGTAGAAGGTGTTTTTACTTTTAAACATAATGGAAAATATTATCTTACATTTCCTTGGGTGAAAGATAAAACAGAGGTTTTAGCATATGCAATGGGAGATGGCCCAATGGGACCTTTCAAATTTACCGGTATTATTATGGATGAATCTCCTACAAAATGTTGGACTAACCATCACTCAATTGTTGAGTACAAAGATCAGTGGTATTTATTCTATCATAATAATGACTACTCTCCTAATAACGATAGGAGAAGATCAGTAAGAATTGATTCTCTTTTCTTTAATCAGGATGGAACTATTCAAAAAGTTAAATGGACAGAGAGAGGTGTAGGTATACATCAATATGCAAAAACTATTGAAATAGATCGATTCAGCAATAAATCGGATGATATAGCTATAGAGTATAACAATTCAAATATTCCTACTCTTGGTTGGAAAACTGTATTTAACAAACCTGAATCATGGGTAAGTTACAATAGTGTTCAATTCCCAGATAAGAAAGTTGGTAAGATGAATCTGAACACTAAAGTTAAATCAGAAAAGGGTGGTGTGCTACAAATTTGGAGTCAACAAAAGTCAGGTAAAAAAGTATTGTTGGGTGAAATTAATGTTCCCGCATCTTCTGATTGGCAAAATGTTACTTCAAAAGTTAAAGGTGCCAAAGGATTACAAAACATAGTACTTTCAATGAAGAGTGGAAATAGTGTAGAAGTTGATAATATTACTTTTGGTAAAAAATAATAATAGAACTTATAAAGTTTATGCCCCGTGATTTAATTCAATAAAATCACGGGGCAATTTATTATTGGTATAATTCATTGGTGATAATCCATATAACTCTTTAGTGCAAAACCTCTATATTGAATAACTTTGTGATGAAGCATCTGCACCTGCACTTAACCATGCTATATTCTCCTTATCGCAACACTTTTCAGTTAGTACAATTACTGGTAATTACTTCTGCTGTCATAAATCTATTTACCTATATATTCTAAATTTTCATGTAAATAAACTTTTAGTTGTATCTATTTTGCCTTATGTAATATTTAGTATAACAATTTATACGAAATGATGTAATATGTAATTTTAGGGAAAGTTTTTGTAACATAATTATTTATTACCTATTATTTGCATTGGTAACTTTGTATAAATTAAGAATCTGGTTTGTAATTTACGATCAGGTTAAAAGAATAATTATTATGCTATGAAAACAACAATTTTATCACTTTTTCTTTTTTTCTCATTATACCTATATTCACAAGAGAGCAGAATTGAATATTGCATGATGCCTTGTAAACTTTTGCAAGGTGTTACAGTAAGAGAATATACTGTTTATCTTCCAAAAGACTTTGATAAAAATATTGATAAAAGATATGATGTGCTTTACCTTTTACATGGTGGTGGTTGTACCAATACAGACTGGGAACAGTTTGGCGCTTTGAAAGCTAAAGCTGATAGTTTGATAAATAGTGGTGATGCGGATGAGATGGTAATAGTATGTCCGGAAGCAAACAAGAACAATATGATTTGGTTTGATGCTCCACTATGGAAATACGAAGATTTCTTTTTTAATGAATTCATTCCATATATCGAGAATAAATATCGTTGCAAGGGAAGTAAAGAGTCTCGTTCTGTTGCAGGTTACTCAATGGGTGGAGGAGCATCAATGGTTTATGCTATGCATCATCCCGAAATGTTTAATACAGCTTATGGACTAAGCAGTTATCTATACAAAATTCATCTGGATTTTCTAAATAATGATCCTTCAGGTGAGTGGAGGCAGAATGTGATCGATGCCAACAATCCTATAAAAACTATTAGTGCTGTTTCGGACAGTAATATTAGAGCACTGCGAGGAGTAAACTGGTTCATTGATTGCGGTGATGATGATTTTACTTTCGATATGAATATTGAGTTGATTCAAGCTATGCGTAAAAAAGGGATACCATATCAATTCCGCTCTCGCAATGGAGGACATGATTGGAGTTATTGGGGCCCATCACTTAATGAAATAATAAAAACCGCTTTTAATAAATCAATATAATAATTTATAAAGCTGATAGATATAACTAAAAGGTTAAAAGTATATCATTACAATTTAAATATTTAACCTATAAACTATGTTGAACTAATGTAATTAAATCAATATAAAATTATGAAAAACATAAAGAAATTCTTCTCATTTTCTTCTCTGTTTTTGCTTTTATCAATGAGCGCAAACGGACAGAATCCAATAATTAAGAGTGAATTTACTGCTGATCCAACAGCAAGAGTCTTTGAAGGAAAAGTATATCTTTATCCTTCTCATGATATACCTGCTCCATCGGATTATGCTCGAAAAGATTGGTTCTGTATGGCCGATTATCATGTTTACTCTTCCGAAAATCTAGCTGATTGGACTGATCATGGTATAATTGTCAGTCAAGAAAGTGTTCCTTGGGTTGCACCTAAATCTTACTCTATGTGGGCTCCTGATTGCGTTTTCAAGAATGGTAAATATTATTTTTATTTTCCGTCTGCCCCAAAAGGTCCAGGTATGCGTGGTTTCGGTGTTGGAGTTGCTACATCCGATAAACCTTATGGCCCTTTTACTCCTGAAGAGTCTCCTATAAAAGGTGTTTTTGGTATCGATCCATGTGTCCTAGTAGATGCTGATGGACAGTCGTATATATATTGGTCGGCCGGAGGTATTTCGGTAGCTAAGTTAAAAGATAATATGTTAGAACTCGATTCTCAACCTGCTCGTATTAATACACTTCCTAAAAAAGGACTTATAGAGGGACCTTTTGCCTTTCAACGCAATGGGAAGTATTATCTTACTTTCCCTTGGGTTAAAGATAAAATAGAGTTATTGGCATATGCAATGAGTGATAACCCTATGGGACCATTCGAATTTATAGGTATCATTATGGATGAATCGCCTACAGGATGTTGGACTAATCATCACTCAATAGTTGAGTATCAAGGTCAGTGGTATCTATTCTATCATCATAATGACTACTCGCCTAAGTTCGATAAAAATAGATCAACAAGAATTGATTCTCTTTTCTTCAATCCTGATGGAACTATTCAAAAAGTGAATAGAACAGAAAGAGGTGTAGGAATACATCAATACGCAAAAACTATTGAAATAGATCGATACAGTCAAAAATCGGATGATACTACTATAGAGTATATTAATTCAGAGATTCCTACTCTTGGTTGGAAAACTGTATTTAATAAACCTGAATCATGGGTAAGTTATAATAGTGTTCAATTCCCTAATAAGAAAGATGGTAAGATGAGTGTTATTACTAAAGTTAAATCAGAAAAGGGTGGTGTGTTACAAATTTGGAGCCAACAAGAGTCCGGTAAAAAAGTTTTGTTGGGTGATATAGATGTTCCAGCATCATCTGATTGGCAAAATGTATCTTCAATAGTAAAAGGAACTAAAGGAATACAAAACATAGTTCTTTCAATGATGAGTGGAAATAGTGTAGAAGTTGATAATATTACTTTTGGTAAAAAATAATAATAGTAACTTATAATATTATAGCCCCGTGATTTAATAAATCATGGGGCTATTTATTAATTTATAATTCGAATTTTATTAAGTAATTATAATTGCTCTCTATTATCTTCTTTTTCAATATCATCTATCTCCGATTTATTGTTGATATAGTTCATTGGTGATAATCCATATAACTCTTTGAATGCTCTTGAGAATATTGTAATATTGCTGAATCCGGTCATTAACGCAACTTCCGAGACATTATAGTTTTTGCTTTCTAAAAGAGAAACAGCCTGTTTTAATCGTGTATTTCTTATCAAATCTCTGGTTGTTTGATTTGTAAGTTCCTTGAGTTTACGATGTAAATGTACTCTACTTATTCCAACCTCACTGGCAATCATATCAACGCTAAGTTCAGGATTACTTATGTTTTTGTTTATCACATTCATTATTCTATCAAGAAGTTTGTTATCGGTTATCTTAACTTCAAATCTTGGTTGTCTTTCTTCCTGCTCTTGGTTTCCTGTATAACAGTTTTTCAAAACCTCTCTATTCCTTAATAAGTTGTCTATGGTATTATGTAGAACCTCTATGTTGAATGGCTTTGTTATGTATGCATCAGCACCGGCACTTAACCCTTCGATATTGTCCTCATCACTACACTTGGCAGTAAGCAAGATTACAGGTATATAGTTTATGTTAACATTAAGCTTAATTTTTTTACATAAAGTTATTCCATCCATATCAGGCATCATAATATCGGATATTACTATATCAGGCTTTTTATTAAGTATTACCGATAGTGCCTCTTTGCCGTTGCAGCTCTCTATAATATGATAGTTCTTTGAAAACTCATTGCTGATATAATTGCGTATTTCATCATCGTCCTCAACAATCATTAATCTGTAATGACTTTTTGACCTATTAGCCTCTTTTTCAATAACTTCTTCCTCAATCTCCGCTTCTAAAAGAATTTGTTTTTCCTCTTTTTCCTTTAACTCAATGCCTTGATTAACCTCTTCGCTCTTCAAGTGGCTACATCCATATGGTATTTCAACTATAAATCTACAGCCTCCGTCTTCATTATTTTCAACTCGAATATTCCCGTGATGAAGATTGACAAAAAGATGAGAAAGATGTAGTCCTATACCTGTTCCAGTACTTGATGAATTAATGCTATTGGATGACTGATAGAAGCGTTCAAATATTCTTTCCATTTCATCTTTCTTAATGCTCATACCATTATCCCACACTATTATTTCAATTATCTCTTTATCATTTCCCTTGTTAACTTTTTGAATAGATAAATCAATGGCTCCATTTGCAGGAGTATATTTGAAGGCATTCGATAGTAGATTGAAAATAATTTTATCGAAATGATTAGGGTCAATCCATCCCATGAGTTTATCATCCTTATGTAAAAACCTATATTGAATATTATTACTTTTTGCTTTCTCTTGGAAAAAGTTATATATAACCTCTGTAAATTCTATCATATCTGTCTCTGCAAAGTGCATAGGCATCTGACCTTTATCTATCTTACGAATATCCATCAACTGGTTTATCAATTGCAGAATTCGCCTTGAATTGTTATAAATGAGTTTGTATGACTTTTGTCTTTCAATATCATTATCACTATTAATTAATTTCTGTAACGGACCAATTATTAAAGACATTGGAGTTCGTATTTCATGAGAAATGTTTATAAAGAACTGAAGTTTAGTTTCATTCAGCTCTTTAGCATGAACATGCTTAAGCATCTCTTGCTGGATTTTGTAGTACCGTTTTATCTCATAAATAATGAATAAGACGATACTTATTAGAAAGATAATATATAATGCTTTTGCTACATTAGTAAGGTACCACGCCGGGTGAATATGGACTTTAATAGAGCTGATATTCGAATAATTATCATAGCTTTTTGCTCTATATTTAATTTCATTTTCTCCCGCTGGCATACTATTAAACGATACAGAATTTACACCCATCTGTAAAGTGACCCATTTGTCATTATTTACTGAGTATTGATAACATATGTGCTCGTTGTTGGTAAAATCTAAACTCGAGAATTCAATTGTAAATGAGTTATCCTCATAATCAAGATTTATCTCATCAACATCGCGTATGTAGTTTTTTATTATTTCATATCGTCCCGACTTCATCCCTTTCCTTATCGGTTTATTGTGAAGATAGATGTCCGAAATAAATGCTTCTACACTCTGTATTGATGTAGAGATATCTTTGGGGTTGAAATAATTTATGCCATTCAAACCGCCAAAATAAATATTTCCTAACTCATCTTTAGTGGAAGCTGATCTACTGAATTCATTACCTTGAAGTCCGTTACTAGAATAAAAGTTTATAAATTTTTTATTTCTGATATCAAATTTGTTAAGCCCATAGTTTGTACTTAACCATAGATTATCGTTATTATCAGTTTCTATTCGGTGTATTACATTATTCGATAATCCATTATCACTGTTATAGCTCTCAACTAACTCTCTATTTTTATTAAGTTTTAGTAGCCCAACTGATGTACCAAGCCACATTTCTCTATTTTTATCTTCATAAATTGATGTTACAATAATGTGAGGAAACTTTTTCTTAACCGAATTCAGTGGTTCATACTCTAAAGCATTTAAATTAAAACATTCAATTCCATCACAAGTACCAATATATAGTTTATTATCATCTGACTTAAAAACCACATTTATCCATCTGTTTTCAAGTTTAGTCTTTCCACTTATACCTGTATTGATATCTTTTATTATGCAATCTTTTAAATTAAGATAGAATAGTCCCTGACCTTTTGTACCTATCCAAAGTCGTCCATTGTTATCTTGAGAAAAGGCATAAGCTTTTTGGACAAGATTAACTTTGTTATCTTTAAATTCATTTATTTGTTTGACAGCATAGGTTTTGGAGTTCATTCTATATATACCTGTCATTAAGGTTCCAATCCAAATGTCGTTGTTGCTATCTTTAAATGTATTTACTACAGTAGTTGGTAATTTGCTGGTGCTATCAAAACTCTTTATATATTTCACAAGTTTATTGTTTGATAAAATATAAAGTCCATCATTCTCAGTACCAACCCATAATTTCCCTTTTTTGTCATTATATAGTGATGATATGCTGTTTGAACCAATAATGTTGAGATTGTTTGATCGAGATCCTATATACTTAAACTTATTCACTGAGTTTGGAACCATCATAAGACCTTTTTGGAAGAAGGCTATCCACAGATTACCTCCATGGTCTTTTAAAATAGAATGTACTCTTGAATTCTCAATATCGAATGTTGGAGCTTTAATGTTTCCTTCTTTAATTTTTCTGTTTTGTATGTTTAATATTTTCAAACCATAACCATCTGTACCAATATAGATGCTGTTTTTATCGTAAGGGTATAAAGTCATTACAGATAAATTAGGAGTGGTATATTCTATAGCTTCGAAACAATCATTACTCTTATTATAAAAAAATATCCCTTTTCCTACGGTTCCTACATATAGATTATGATTGCTATCTTCACATATAGTAGTTATAGAATAGAGAGTATTTTCTGTATTCGTAAAGTATCTTTTAATAATTTTAAAACCTCTTGTTTTTAGCAGTTCCCCATTTTCCAGTGATATCCAAAGATTCTTTTCATTATCCTCGTATAAATCACCTATAGATTTATTAGTCAAATTTATTTTTTTTATTCCATGAGCTTCATATTTGCCTTCTGATTTTTTTTCAATACCATATATTCCATCAAAACCAGATGTTGCCACTAAAATAGAACCATTCGATAACCTTTCAATTTTTCGCACACTTGGTTCATGCTTTTGATTATTTTTCCCAATAAAAGGGATAGTTATAAATTTGTCTGTAGCGTGATCAAAAAGCTGTATACCTTTACTGGTACCTATAAAAAGATTGTTATTTAAATCTTCACATATGCTATGCACACTATTTGAACTTATAGAAAATTCATCTTTAGAAGAATTTTTATAAATAGAAAATTTTGCACCATCATATCTGTTTAGACCTTCTTCTGTAGCTATCCAAATATTACCTAAATTATCTTGATAAGTTTTATGTATAACACTACTAGATAACTCTTTATCAACAGTATAAAATTTTATAGATTGGGAGTAACTATTACTGTTAAATAGAAAAAAGAGTATTATTAAAGTGCGGATGAATTTCATAATAGTTAAATCTTAGTTATCAAAACAAAGTTACTTAAAAAGAGATATTTAGCAAACAATAGTAAGTTTATTACGTTTTTTATTAATAGTTATTTAAAATAATATTATAAAATATGTCTTAAACATTATTTTATAATAGACTTATCTAATGATAAAATATGTTATATTTGCAAATAGTTAATATTTGTATTAGTTATGAGATTAAGGTCTGTTGCAAAATTAGGAATTTTATTATCCTTTTCTTTGTTCTGCATAGGTGTAGGACTTTATCTCTATTGGTCTTCAAATATAGACAAGGTTAATAAGGAGATTAATCTATATTCTCTTGTCCCTAAAGATGCAATATGCATTGTTGAGAGCGATAATATAAATTTTTATTTTAATGAAATCTCTCATCTTAGTTGTGCCGAAAAATTTGACTCTATAAAAACATTAGATTTATCAAGGTTTGTGCTTGGTACATTAAATGAATATTCTTCACAAGTGGGTCATGGCCTTAATAGTAATATGGGGCATATTTTAATAAGTGTGCATGATACCGATTCATCCGACAATCAAGTATTATACATTTACTCAAATGAAAATGGGGCAAATGAAATGGATAATATGTTGGATGATATTTATGGAAAAGTTGAAAGTCCTACTATAAATAGTTACAAGGGTAAAAATATATATCAATATAAAATAAACTCCCAAAAGTCTCTCTCAATGTACAAGGATAATGGCTTTCGAGTTGTAAGTTTTAATAACAGTTTGATAAAAAATGTAATAGAAGGACAAAACGAAAATAGATCTATTTGGGATAATGATCAATTTCGCCGTACAAGAGAGAAGAATCTGTCACATAATTTTTTAACTCTCTATTGTAAGGAGTCGATGATGGATTATTTTGATAGTCATAAAAATAGATGGAGTGCATACCATTTTAAGATAAATAGTGATGTAATATATCTTACCGGTAATATATCATTTTTAGATAGTAAGGAACTTTCGACTGATGTTGTTAATAAATTAGGCAAAATCCCTGAAATAGAACAAGACAGCATTATATTGACATCAAATACAGACTCTATGCGCAGCAACATAAATAAAATATATTCTAAGCGCAGTAAAGGAACAAATACTCTTTTTGATGAGTGTGTAGCAAATGTTTCTCAAGATGCATCATTTATGATGGTAGTTGATGGAGATAAACTTAAAACAATAAATAAAGAGTATAAACCTTATATTATTCCTTTCATTTTGAATAACAAAGAAGATTTCTCAGACTTCATTCTATCAACTCAATTATCGATATCTCCAAATAACCTTATGCATGTTATAATATTAACATACAAAGGATAACATAAAAAAAGCGGCTAATAAAATTAACCGCTTTACCTATATTTTATCAACTATTAGTTTGCTGCTTCAAATTCTTTTAAGAATCTAGTATCGTTTTCCGAGAATAGACGAAGGTCATTAACACGATATTTCAAGTTGGTAATTCTCTCAATACCCATACCTAAAGCATATCCTGAGTATACTTTACTATCTATTCCGTTAAGTTCAAGAACGTTAGGATCAACCATACCACATCCTAAAATTTCTACCCAACCTGTACCTTTACAGAAAGGACACCCTTTACCACCGCAAATATTACAGCTGATATCCATCTCAGCACTAGGCTCAGTGAATGGGAAATATGAAGGACGTAATCTAATTTTTGTTTCAGGACCAAACATCTCTTTAGCAAAAAGAAGAAGAACTTGTTTAAGGTCAGTGAATGAAACATCTTTATCAACATAAAGAGCCTCTAGCTGATGGAAGAATGCATGAGCACGGTAGCTAATAGCCTCATTACGGTAAACACGTCCGGGACAGATTACACGAATAGGAGGTTGGCTAACTTCCATTACACGACTTTGAACAGAAGATGTATGAGTACGTAATATAATATCAGGATGAGCTTCGATAAAGAATGTATCTTGCATATCACGAGCAGGGTGATCTTCAGCAAAATTCATTGACGAGAATACATGCCAATCATCTTCTACCTCAGGACCATCAGCAATAGAAAAACCTAAACGATGAAAGATATCAATAATTTCATTCTTTACGATACTCAATGGATGTCTTGTTCCTAATGATACAGGATATGCAGTACGCGAAAGATCCATTTCGTTAGTCCCGTTATCTTGAGTTTCGAAAGATTCTTTTAATGAGGCGATTTTTTCTTGTGCTTTATTCTTTAGCTCATTCAATTTCATTCCCACATCTTTCTTCTGATCAGCAGCTACATTACGGAAGTCTGCCATCAGCTCGTTTATCGCTCCTTTTTTACTTAAATATTTGATACGAAGCGCTTCTAGTTCCTCTGCATTTGATGCAGAAATATTATCTATCTCTTGAAGTAATATTTCTATTTTAGCTAACATACTTTCTTCTTAATTTTTATTGCATGCAAATTTAAGTAATTAAACTGAATTTTTTGTTCAAAAGTAAAAAAACTCTATTTTTGCAACAATTTTTTCCATATAATAATGAGAAAACTAATTTATGTGGTTTTTATGCTCCTCTTTGTAAGTGGATGCACCGGTAATATGAAGAAGTCAGATTCTTCAGATAGTTTATCGCAACAGGTAGATTCTTTATCTTTAAATAAAGATTCAATACAAGACTCAGCTGAAGAGGCGGTGGAAGATACTATTCCTGCATCTGCAGATGAGAGTTTTGCCGACTTCTTTTATAATTTTGCAATTGATAATGAATTGCAATTATCTCGAATAGTTTTTCCTCTTTCGTATTACAACGACAATAAGAAAGAACTCATTCAAGAAAAGCAGTGGAAGTATGATCCTATGATGAGTAACTCACCATCGTATACTGTATTCTTTGATGACGTTTCACAAATCGAGATTGAGAAAGATACATCGATCAGTTCTGTAAAGGTAGAGTGGATGTTTTTGAAAAATAATAAGATAAAGACATACTATTTTGAGAGGATAAAAGGGGAATGGAAACTTGAGGCTATCGATATCAAGGAGATGGAAAAGGTGGAGGAAGATAAAGAAGATTTCTATGAATTCTACAAGAAATTTGCTGCCGATTCTATTTTTCAAGAAGAGAGACTTGCAACCCCATTAAAATTTGTCACTGTTGATCCTGATGATGAATTCCAAATCCTTGAAACTACTTTGGAACAGGGACAGTGGTTTGCATTCAAACCTGAATTGCCTTCAAATTATCTTACTAATGTAATCTATGGACAGACTCTTTCGAATAAGTCAAATAGCCGTATCATGGAGTTGAAGGGATTTGGCAATGGATTCAATAATACACTATATTTTGAAAGAAGAAACGGTAAGTGGAAATTGACACAATTCGAAGATTTAAGTGATTAATATATAATGATAACATACTACAATTACTCCCTACTTTCTAGAAATACTTTTGGAATAGATGTTAAAACCGACAAATTTGTTGAATATGAATCTGTGGATGAACTTGTATCTATTCTTGCTGATATAAAGAAAAATAATACCCCATATTTACATATAGGAGAGGGAAGTAATCTGCTCTTTACTGAGGATTTTAATGGAACAATATTACATTCACTTATAAAAGATATCTCTATTGTTGCTCAATCGGACAGTTTTGTTGATATAAAGGTGGGTGCAGGAGTAAATTGGGATGAATTTGTTCAGTATACTGTTTCACAAACTCTTTATGGTGCCGAGAATCTTTCGTATATACCTGGAGAGGTCGGTGCTTCGGCTGTTCAGAATATCGGTGCTTATGGTAAAGAGGCGAAAGATATTATTCTTTCCGTGCAAGCAATTGATATTAATAGTGGTGAGGAGCGTATATTCACAAATGAGGAATGTAAGTATTCATATAGGGAAAGTGTTTTTAAGAAAGAGTACAAGAACAGGTTTATCATAACCTATGTTACTTATAGATTAAGTAAAATAGCATCTTTTGATCTTGATTATGGCAATGTGCTTAAGGAACTGGATAGTGCCAAATGTGATGTAAATCTAGAAAATGTACGCAACATTATTATAAAGATAAGGAAAGATAAGTTACCCGATCCTAAAGAGTATGGCAATGCAGGTAGTTTTTTTATGAATCCTGTTGTTGGAACTGATAAGTTCAATGAACTTATTGAGAAATATCCTTCAATGCCATATTATAATGTTGGTGACAATGGTAAGAAAATACCTGCTGCATGGCTTATTGAGCAATGTGGATTTAAAGGGTATAAAAAAGGTAACGTAGCTGTTCATCATATTCAACCTCTGGTTCTTGTTAATCTTGGAGGAGCATATGCTAATGAAATAATTGCTCTAGCTAAAGAGGTGGCTGACGCTATTGATAATAAATTTGGAATTAGAATTATACCTGAAGTCAATTATATATAATAATGGTAATTAATATCTTAGGAAGCGGAACATCCACAGGAGTTCCTGAGGTGGGATGCTGTTGTGAAGTTTGTACTAGTCGTGATAAACGTGATGAAAGATTACGTTGCTCAGGATTAGTGGATATTGATGGGGTGCGTATATTGATAGATTGTGGTCCCGATTTCCGTCTACAAATGATGCGTCTTAATGATTTTAAAGCCATAGATGGTGTTCTAGTGTCACACGAACATTATGATCATGTAGGTGGACTTGATGACTTGCGTCCATATACTCGTTTACGTGATCTCCCTATTTATGCTGAAGATTATACTGCCGAGAGAATAATGAAGAGAATACCATATTGTTTTGTTGAAAATTTATATCCGGGAGTTCCAAAACTTGAACTTATAAAAATTACTACTGACAAGGAATTTCAAGTCGAGAATAGCAATGGAAATTGTGTTACTGTCACTCCTATAAGGGTAATGCATGGCAAACTTCCTATTGTAGGATATAGAATAGGGAAAATGGCTTGGATAACAGATATGCTGACTATGCCTGAAGAAGAGTATGAAAAGCTAAAAGATCTTGATTGCCTTATTATTAATGCTTTAAGAATTAAACCTCATAACACGCATCAAAATCTTGAGCAAGCTATTGAGAGCGCACAACGTATAGGAGCAAAACAGACATACTTTGTACATATGAGTCACCAAATGGGACTTCATAAAAAAATAGACGGTTTACTCCCTGAAGGTATTAATCTTGCATATGATGGTTTAGTGATAAATATCTGATTAGCGATACATATTTAATCAGCGATTAAGTTCTAATCAGTGCTACCCACGAAATAACTAATTAATCCAAATAAACTTCTTTATTTTATTTTGGTCTTTAAAGACTCTTTACATATTCCAACTAAACCACATTCATCGCATTTAGGTGAGCGAGCAGTGCACACATATCTTCCATGAAGAATAAGCCAGTGATGTGCCTTTGGTACAATCTCTTCAGGAATATATTTCATAAGATATTTCTCCGTAGCAAGGGGAGTGGTACATGATTTGGGAACCAATCCCATGCGATGACTGACTCTAAACACATGAGTATCTACAGCCATCGTAGCCTTATTGAATACCACACTCTGAATGACATTGGCTGTTTTCCTTCCTACTCCGGGGAGTTTCACAAGATCTTCAAGGTTATCGGGAACCTCTCCATTAAACTCTTTCATAAGGATATTAGCCATCCCAACGAGATGTTTAGACTTATTGTTAGGATAACTAATACTCTTTATATATTCAAAAATGATATCAGAAGTTGCACTAGCCATTGCTTCAGCAGTAGGGTAGTCGACAAAAAGAGCAGGAGTTACCATATTCACTCTTTTGTCGGTACACTGCGCACTTAGAATTACTGCAACAAGTAACTCAAATGGATTGCTGTAATTTAGCTCTGTCTCTGCCACAGGCATAGCCACTTTAAAATAATCTATAACCTTGGAATATAACTCTTTCTTTCTCATATTCTATTTTGATATATTTACAAAGATATAGAGAAATAGCAGTTATTATATTATTGTATAACGATTATTATATTTTCAAACGTATTGACACTATGCTCTGTTCTGAAATTGGAATGTAACATTTATTATTACTTTGCTCGACAATCAAATATTTCATATTCACCTTTTCATTTGTCTCTTGAGCTATAGCCGATTTCACTCCCGGATAATCAATAGATAGTAAATATGCACTTTTCCCAAAATTCAATGCTACAATATTTATCTCATTTCCATCTTTATTAATGTATGCAGTGGCTTGAATATCTTTCGCATCACTTTGAATAGCAAAGCGTGTGCAATTTGATGCAAATTTCGCATAATGGGAGAGTACATAGCCATTTTTTGTAATTTCTCCATCGGCAACAGGTGAACGATTATCACTATCACCCATCATACCATAAAAGCGTTTAAGGTACCAATATACGTATGCACTACAATTCCCATCCATAGTCATGTGAATCTCTTTTGCCAAGTGATTTAATACATAATCCCATCGTTGGAACAGCCATTTTGAAGAGTCACTCTCTTTTTCACCATCATTGAATAGATGTTCGGTCATCCACCATGTTTTACCTGATAATCGGTTATATAAAGAGCAGATATAATCATGACGGTTTTTAACATAATTACCACTCTCAACATCTATAAATCCTTGATAAATGTGGCCGGCTATGATATCTGTCTGTGCCATAGCTTCGGAGTCATTTATAATAAGATCCGTATATTCAGGCTGTGTTCCACAAGCTTCAGGCGACATTAATTGCACTCCTGTTTCACGTATGCGTGCTCCTTCTTGTTTAACAAATTCAACAACCTCTTTAGGATACCAATAGGTAAACTCCATGTCAGGTTCATTTTGTACAGATATAGCATGTAGTTTTACTCCTTGACCCTTCATGTATTCTATATATCGTATCAGATGGTTTGCATATGCTGTATAATTCTCTTTCTTTAAATGTTTTACCTCACGTCCATTTACAATTATTTTTTCGGATAGTTCATCAGTACAATCCCATGGGCAAGCAAATACTTTACCTCCTAAACTTTGAACAATCTTTGCTGCTGCAACATCTGCACTCCAGTCAGCTTCATTAGGATATATCATAAGACGAAGAATGTTATATCCTAGTTCATCTTTGCCATACATTTTTAATAGTTGTGAACCATTTATCAAATTACCTCCACACCATATTTTAGGATTATACATACCACCAAAACCTACAACAGGTTGGAATTTTTGAGATGGATTGATTGATAAGTTTACTATTCCTACTGCTGATTCCTGTATAATGGTTAGTTGAGTGGAAGTCTTTTTAATTTCATCGGTTAGAGTGATTGTTTGTGTACGTTCTTTTAATCCAATATTAGCATTGCATGATATTGTGATGGTTGTTGTTTGTGGTTTTCCATCTTCCCATCCGCCACTAGATGGAGTAATACTATTAATAATATCACCACTTTCTATAGATATTTTCCATTTAGTATATGCCCAATCTATATTTAACTTATACTCTGCGGCACCAGACGACACTCTTAACTCTTTATCGTTAAAGTATAGATAACTTTTATTGTTGTTATTTGTTGGTGAGTCCTCTTCGCTTTTTGAACAGGATACAAGCAATAATATTATACTTATGAAGTACAATGATACCAGTTTAGAAGTCATAGTATTAAATTTTAAAATAGTTTTAAACAATATCCATTTAAATATTGCTCGTGAAATAATGGTTATTATGAAATAGTCTAGTCCTCTTTTATAAATAGATATAACTAATAAAAGTGATGATCGTGAACTTTTATTATTGATTACAAATGTAGCTAAAAGTAAAAATAAACATTAATAATTAGTTATAATTTATTATAGTATATATCTCCTCGATGATGTTTAAATAATTATAATTATCTTTGTGCCCGAATTAATTGACATGTGATGCCGTGAATAGCGGTCGTGTATTCTAGATTAACCACGTAAAAAACAAGAAAATGAGTAAAAATAACAATACTGTTTCCGTATCGTTTATGATACTTGGCATACTTTTCTGTGTATGCTTGGTCGCTGCAAACCTTTTAGAATCAAAGGTGGTTCAAATAGGACAACTTACTATCACTGCAGGACTTTTGGTATTTCCTATATCTTATATTATCAACGATTGCATAGCCGAAATATGGGGTTTTAAGAAAGCACGTCTTATAATTTGGATGGGTTTCTTAATGAACTTCTTTGTCGTTGCGCTTGGACAGATAGCTGTATTGCTTCCTTCTGCTCCTTTTTGGGAGGGAGAGGCCGGATTCAATTTTGTATTTGGCTTGGCTCCTAGAATAGCTATTGCAAGTTTGTTGGCTTTCCTTGTTGGCTCATTCTTTAACGCTTACGTAATGAGTAAGATGAAAAAAGCTTGCAATGGAAGAAACTTCTCACTTCGTGCCATTGTTTCTACATTGGTAGGTGAAGGCTTCGACTCAATTATCTTTTTCCCTATTGCTTTTGGTGGCCTGATGCCTTTTATCGAAATCCTTAAATTGATGTTTTTTCAAGTTGTTCTAAAGACTCTTTATGAAATAATAATCCTTCCTTTTACAATTAAAGTGGTAGGTTACATAAAAAGAGTTGATGGAAATGATGTGTTCGATGAGGATATATCATACAACATCTTGAAAATTAAAGATATTCATTAATAATATCATTCGATAGTTTAAATTTTATGATATAGGTAGTAACGATTTTTATCTCACTACCTATACTTTATTATTATTGAAGGGTATATAGGTAGTGTATAATACAAACTATAAATTAGATAATTATGGAAAGGAGTGAGGAATTAACATTACTTGGAGGCAAAACAGATTATAAACAAGATTATGCTCCTGAAGTTCTAGAAGCTTTTGTTAATAAACACCCAGAAAACGATTATTGGGTACGTTTTAACTGTCCGGAATTTACATCTCTTTGTCCTATTACCGGACAACCGGATTTTGCAGAGATACGCATTAGCTATCTTCCTGATGTTAAGATGGTAGAGAGTAAAAGTCTTAAACTTTATCTATTCAGTTTCCGTAATCATGGCGATTTTCATGAGGATTGTATAAACATCATCATGAAAGACCTTATAAAACTTATGGACCCAAAATATATTGAGGTGACAGGAATTTTTACGCCACGAGGAGGAATATCAATATACCCATATTGCAATTATGGCCGTCCCAATACTAAGTACGAAGAACTGGCCATATATAGATTAAAAAATCATGATCTTTAAGAGAGTTCAAGCCCAAAAGCCTCTTTCATTTTTAGAAGGCTTGGATTCTTTTTACTCATAAGTTGGAATCTCTCAAGGTGACTGTATGCGCGTATTATTTCATTATTCTCGCTTACTCTCACCTTCATTTTTATATTGCGATTATGAAGTTTTTCACATAGATACTTCTCAATTGAAGGACGAAGTTCATTCATAAACTTCTCAACAATCTCATTGTCGACTACAGCTTCAAATAAAGTGTCACTAAGAAGTTTAGGAGTAATATTCATCATTCTAGCCGAATTAGCTTTCTCTTCATCAGGCAAAGAGGAAGCATAGTCACGCCAATAGAAAATAAGATCCTTTTCATTGAAAATGTAATCCTGATAATCCTCCTTAGCAATTACATTATTTGTTATCGATTCATTGCTTTGAGTATCATTGTTCTTCAATCTGCTCCTTTTCAACGAGAATCGTATTTCACTCTCTTTCACAACAGGAATATTTGATGATTCCTCAATTTTAGGAAGAGGAGATGTGCGAGGAGGAGTAGATTGTGTACTATTGTTTGCAGACACAGTACTATTAGTAGATACTGAATTAACTTGATTATTGTTTACAGTCTCTACTTTTTGAGCTTGGCCATTGTTCTTAACATCAGCCTGCTTGAATATTGGTTTTAAAGATTTAGTAGGGCGACGCCCATTGCTTACGCCATCCTCATCGGGCAAGGTAGCCTGTGCACACTCTATAAGAGTCAATTCGACAAGAAGACGTTTATTTTTGCTTGTTTTATAATTGATGTCGCAATTATTACAAAGTTTCATCGTTCTATAAAGAAACTTTGTATCGCATTTCGACGCTTGTTCTACATATTT
>JAEZKJ010000143.1 GCA_023415545.1 Bacteroidota bacterium | reverse complement strand
TCCGAACAGAGAAGTTAAGCCTTGTCACGCCGATGGTACTGCGTAAAGTGGGAGAGTAGGTAGCTGCCGTTTTTAAGAAGAGTTCCTCCGTTACAGAAATGTTTCGGAGGAATTTTTGTTTATATACGTATCATGTTTTATACTCCCTTTTCATTAGTTTTGTATAAATCTTTGATTCACGAGAATTCAATATTTTTAATCAATTCGTACTCTTGCCCAAAATATCGCAAGGATTTTAAATTTGTCTAAATCTTTTATTACGTTAATTTCTATATTTTCAATCATAAAAATCCGAAAAAGTGCTTTTTTTTAACTCTTATTCCTTTGAATTTTGTATTTTTGAAAAAATAATATATTGTAACCTAATTAGAGATAATATGGATAATAAAATTCAGGAATTGACTGATAAGATCTATCATGAAGGAGTGGAAAAAGGTAATGATGAAGCAAAAAAGATTATCAGTGCTGCTAAGATAGAGGCAGATAAGATAATCAATGATGCTAAAAACCAAGCTCAAGAAATTATTTCTGCTGCGAAAAAAAGTTCTGATGAATATGCAGATAATACTAAATCAGAAATCAAGTTATTTTCAAAACAGGCAGTAGATGCGTTAAAATCGGAGATTACAACATTGCTAACGAATAATGTTGTTGATGACGCTATAAAAGGTTTCGTGAATGATAAAGATTATTTGAATAAATTCATTCTCACTCTTGCTCAAAAATGGTCAGCTACTGAACCAATTGTTATTTCTTCATCTAACGCTGACGAGTTAAAGAAATATTTCATTGCTAACGCTAAAGAGTTGTTAGACAAAGGAGTAGAAATAAATCAAGTAAATAATATTAAAACACTTTTCACTATTTCACCTGCCGATGGCTCATACAAAATAAACTTTGGTGAAGATGAATTTGTTAGCTACTTTAAAGAGTTCCTACGTCCTCAGTTAGTTGAAATATTGTTTTAATTATAGGTTATGAAAAATTACTATTGTCTTGTCGCAGGACTACCTGATTTGGCACTCGACGATGGGAAATTGAACTTTACACTTGAGCAGTTTAAAGAGGAGATATATCCTGAATTATCTACAAATGATAAAAAGATAATCGATCTTTTCTTTCTTGATATAGATAATAAAAATTTAATATCTCTGCTTAATGATAAAGATAAGCCTATCGTTAATATAGGAAATTTTACCTCCGATGAATTGCTATCTCTTATATCTTCTATAAAAGATGGTGAAGAAGTTGACAAAAAGTTTCCTTCTTATCTTATCTCTTTTTTAAAAGAGTATCTTTTTGGAGATGATATGAGAAGTTGTGAAGATTCTCTTTCTTCACATTTCTATGCCTATGCTATGAATAACAGAAACAAATTTATTTCCAATTGGTATGAGTTTAATCTCAATACCAATAATATACTTTCTGCTTTTCAGGCACGCAAATATCATATGAATGTAGCTTCTGTTATCGTTGGTCATAATGATATATCCGAAAAACTTCGTACCTCGAATGCTAGAGATTTTGGTGTCTCTGAGTTGTTATCATACTTCGATAATCTTCAGCGAATCAATGATATAGAGAGTCTTGTTGAGAGAGAAAAGAAAATTGACCAGATGAAATGGGAGTGGATGGATGATGCTATATTCTTCAACTATTTCTCTATAGAGAGAATTTTTGCTTTTCTTGTAAAGATAGATATGATTAATCGCTGGTCTTCACTGGATAGAGAGAAAGGTAAAGAGTTATTTAAAAAACTGATTGACTCGCTTAAAGATGATGTCAGTATCCCACAAGAATTTAGGTAAAAATAAAATAATTAATATATGGTGACAAAAGGAACTGTTAGTGGTGTTATTGCCAACATGGTAACTTTATCGGTTGACGGACCCGTTTCACAGAATGAGATTTGTTATATCTCGACTGGCGGTGATCGTCTTATGGCTGAGGTTATCAAGGTTGTAGGTAATAACGTTTATGTACAGGTATTCGAGAGTACCCGTGGACTAAAAGTTGGGGCTGAAGTAGAATTTACAGGCCACATGCTCGAGGTTACATTGGGTCCGGGAATGCTTTCGAAAAATTATGATGGTCTGCAAAATGACCTTGATAAAATGAAAGGTGTTTTCCTAAAAAGAGGTGAGTACACTTATCCTCTTGATAAGGAGAAAAAATGGCATTTTGTGCCATTAGTAAAAGTTGGGGATGAAGTTGGTCCTTCTGCTTGGCTTGGTCAAGTGGATGAAAACTTCCAACCTCTTAAAATTATGGTACCATTCCAATTACTTGGCAAATATACTGTTAAGTCGATTGTTCCTGAAGGAGATTACACTATTGAGGATACAGTAGTTGTTCTTACTGATAAAGAAGGTAACGATATTCCGGTAAATATGATTCAAAGATGGCCTGTTAAAAAAGCCATGACAAATTATAAAGAGAAACCACGTCCTTTCAAACTTCTTGAAACAGGTGTACGTGTTATCGATACATTAAATCCTATTGTTGAAGGTGGTACAGGTTTCATTCCAGGTCCTTTCGGTACAGGTAAAACAGTACTTCAGCATGCTATTTCAAAACAGGCAGAGGCAGATATAGTTATCATTGCTGCTTGTGGTGAACGTGCTAATGAGGTTGTGGAGATCTTTACAGAATTCCCTGAATTGATTGACCCACATACAGGACGTAAATTGATGGAACGTACCATCATTATCGCTAATACTTCGAACATGCCGGTAGCTGCTCGTGAAGCTTCTGTATATACAGCTATGACTATGGCTGAATATTATCGTGCTATGGGATTGAAGGTATTGCTTATGGCCGACTCAACATCTCGTTGGGCTCAAGCACTTCGTGAGATGTCAAACCGTATGGAGGAGTTGCCTGGTCCTGATGCTTTCCCTATGGATATCTCGGCTATCATCTCTAACTTCTATGGACGTGCCGGTTATGTAACTCTTAATAATGGAAATACCGGTTCTATTACCTTTATAGGAACAGTATCACCTGCCGGTGGTAACTTGAAGGAGCCTGTTACTGAAAATACCAAGAAGGTTGCTCGATGCTTCTATGCTCTTGAACAGGAGCGTGCAGATAGAAAACGTTATCCTGCAGTGAATCCTATTGATTCATATTCAAAATATCTTGAGTATCCTGAATTCGAGGAGTTTATCAAGAATAGAATTAATGGAGATTGGATTAACAAGGTTAACGAAATCAAGACAAGACTTCTTCGTGGTAAAGAAATTTCCGAACAGATAAATATCCTTGGTGATGACGGTGTTCCTGTGGAATATCATGTTACTTTCTGGAAATCGGAACTTATTGACTTTGTTATACTTCAGCAAGATGCTTTTGATGAGATAGATTCTGTTACTCCGCTTGAACGACAGGAGGAGTTGCTTAATATGGTTATTGATATCTGCCATACTGAGTTTGAATTCGATAATTTCGTAGATGTTATGGACTACTTTAAGAAGTTGATAAATCTATGCAAACAGATGAACTACTCTGAATTCGGTTCAGAGAACTATCATAAATTCAAAGGTGAGATTGAAAAAATGGTTGCTGAGAAAAAAGTAAAATAAACGAATAAAATATAAGTAAATGGCAATTAAAGCATTTCAAAAAATATATACCAAGATTAGCCAAATAACTAAAGCTACCTGCTCACTAAAGGCTAGCGGAGTAGGTTATGATGAGTTGGCTATGGTAAATGGGAAACTGGCTCAGGTTGTTAAGATTATGGGTGATGATGTTACTCTTCAAGTTTTTGAAGGTACAGAAGGTATACCTACAAATGCCGAGGTAGTGTTCCTAGGAAAGGCACCTACATTAAAGGTAGGTGAGCAATTAGCCGGACGTTTCTTCAATGCTTTTGGTCAACCTATCGATGGAGGACCTGAAGTTGAGGGTACTGAGGTAGAAATTGGTGGACCTTCGGTTAATCCGGTACGTCGTAAGCAGCCTTCTGAACTTATTGCTACCGGTATAGCGGGTATTGATCTAAATAATACATTAGTATCAGGACAAAAGATCCCATTCTTTGCCGATCCTGACCAACCTTTTAACCAGGTTATGGCTAATGTTGCTTTACGTGCTGAAACAGATAAGATTATTCTTGGTGGTATGGGTATGACAAATGATGACTACCTATACTTTAAGAATGTATTCTCGAATGCCGGTGCACTTGATAGAATTATTAGTTTTGTTAATACAACAGAGAACCCTCCTGTAGAGCGTCTGCTTATTCCGGATATGGCTCTTACTGCAGCTGAGTATTTTGCTGTTGAGCATAACCAGAAAGTACTAGTTCTTCTTTCGGATATGACAAGTTACGCTGATGCCTTGTCAATAGTATCAAACCGTATGGATCAAATCCCATCGAAAGATTCTATGCCTGGTTCTCTATATTCAGATCTTGCAAAGATTTACGAGAAAGCTGTACAGTTCCCATCAGGTGGTTCTATTACTATCATTGCTGTGACTACTCTTAGTGGTGGTGATATTACACATGCTGTACCTGATAATACAGGTTATATCACTGAAGGACAGCTATTCCTTCGCCGTGATAGTGATATTGGTAAAGTTATTGTCGACCCATTCCGTTCACTTTCTCGACTCAAACAGTTGGTAAGTGGTAAGAAGACTCGTAAAGATCATCCACAGGTTATGAATGCTGCTGTACGTCTTTATGCTGATGCAGCAAATGCTAAGACAAAGATGGAGAATGGTTTCGACCTTACCAATTACGACGAGCGTACTTTGGCTTTCGCTAAAGATTATGCTAACCAACTTTTGGCTATTGATGTCAACCTTAATACTACTGAAATGCTGGATGTTACATGGGGATTGTTCAGCAAATACTTCAAACCTGAAGAGGTTAATATTAAGAAGGAGTTGGTAGATCAATATTGGAAAAAATAACTCGTTTCTCAGTGTCACTGAGATATTAAGTATGAACAGATGGCAATAAAATTTCAATATAATAAAACTTCACTTCAGCAACTTGAAAAACAGTTGAAGATTCGTGAACGTACTCTTCCTATTATTAAAAATAAGGAGAGCGCTCTTAGAATGGAGGTCAAAAAATGTAAGACTGAAGCTGTTGATTTGGAGAATAGACTTGATGAACAGATTCAAGTCTACCAAGCCATGTTCGCACTTTGGAATGAGTTTGATGCATCATTGATTAAAGTGAGTGATGTTCATTTAGGCATTAAAAAAATTGCCGGCGTAAGAGTGCCGGTTTTAGAGGATGTTGATTTCGATATCCAACCTTACTCTCTGTTCAATAGCCCAAAATGGTATGCCGATGGTATACATTTGCTAAAGAAATTAGCTAATATAGCTATCCAAAGAGAGTTTATGATTGCCAAACTGAACTTGCTGGAACATGCGCGTAAAAAGACCACTCAAAAGGTTAATCTTTTTGAGAAGGTTCAAATACCTGGATATCAGGATGCTGTAAGGAAGATAAAGAGATTTATGGAAGATGAAGAGAATCTATCTAAGTCTTCACAGAAGATTCTTAAATCCTTGCAGGAAAAAAGAAAGGAGGAGGATGCATGATTACGAAAATGAAAAAGCTTACATTTCTTATATATCATAGTGAATATGAGAAATTCCTTGATAACCTTCGTAATTTAGGTGTTGTCCACGTTGCACAAAGAGCAGATGGTAACAGTGATGATGAGGAGTTGCAGGAGAGTTTGAAACTTTCGGCAAAATATTCATCAACTCTGAAGTTTATCAAGTCGCTCAATGAGCAAGTTACCGAGCAACATGCAGATATAGAGAGTGGAAAAGCTGCTTTCGATGAGATAGATTCTCTTCTTGTTGAGAAATCTAAACTTGAACAGAAATTATCCAATTACGATAAGGAGAAAGTTTCTATTGAGGTTTGGGGCGATTTTGACCCTGCTTCAGTACAAAGATTGGAAAATGCCGGTTATCAAGTAGACTTCTATTCATCACCTGAGAAGTATTTCAAAGAAGAGTGGGTAGAGGAGTATAATGCAACTGTGATTAACAGGATAGGATCGAAAATCTATTTTATTACTATCACCAAAAAAGATTCGCTTCCTGCTTTGGATGTAGATAGTATGAAACTCCCTTCGCTCTCACTATCTCAAATAGAGAAAAGAAGTGAAGAGACAGCAAAAGAGATAGATGAGATAGATAAATCTTTGCATCTTATAGCTCGTGAGAAACAGTTGTCTATGATTGCTGCACTAGCATCCATTCACTCAAATATTGAGTTGTCGAAAGTTAAGCTCAACACTGAAGCTGTGGCTGATGATAAGCTTATGCTTATGCAGGGATGGGTACCGGCTGCTAAGGAGAAAAAATTGAGAGAGTTTCTTCAATCAGAAGATGTATATTTTGAGATTGAGAATCCTTCGCCTGGAGATGATGTGCCTATTGAATTAAATAACAAAGGCTTCTTCAAACTCTTTGAACCGGTTATGAAGATGTATATGTTGCCTAAATATAATGAGATAGACCTTACTCCATTCTTTGCTCCATTCTTTATGCTCTTCTTTGGACTCTGTCTAGGAGACTCTGGTTATGGACTATTTATGGTGCTTGGTGTAACTATATATAGGATGTTGGCAAAAAATATTAGCGATTCGATGAAACCAATATTGACATTGGTTCAGATATTGGGTGCCTCTACATTCTTCTGTGGATTACTAACAGGTACATTTTTCGGATTCAATCTGTATGGAACAGGTATACCATTCTTTACTAAGATGCGTGATATCTTCTTCTTCGACAATCAATGGATGTTTAACCTTTCATTGATATTAGGAGCTATACAGATAATTTTTGGTATGTTCCTTAAGGCTGCTAACCAGACTATACAGTTTGGTTTCAAGTATGCCCTTTCAACAATAGGATGGTTGATTATTCTTATCTCAACAGGTTTGGCATTCCTAATGGGTGATTCTTTTGTTATGGGAGGTCATCTTCATCTGGCAATCTTGGCTGTTGGTGCTATTTTGGTATTCTTCTTTAATAGTCCTGGAAAGAATGTTTTCTTGAACTTTGGATTAGGTCTTTGGGATACTTATAATATGGCAACAGGACTTTTAGGTGATATATTATCATATGTTCGTTTGTTTGCCCTTGGACTATCGGGAGGAATTCTCGCAGGAGTATTCAATAGTCTTTCGGCAGGAATGAGCCCTGATCACGCAATTTTTGGACCAATTGTCATGGTTATCATATTCTTGATAGGTCACTCTATTAATATGTTTATGAATATCCTTGGTGCTATGGTTCATCCTATGCGTCTTACTTTTGTAGAATTTTTCAAAAACTCCGGTTATGAGGGTGGAGGAAAAGAGTACAAACCATTTAAAAAGTAATAATAATAAAAATTAAAAATAACAATTATGGAAATGAATTTATTAATTGCCTACATTGGCATAGCTATTATGGTGGGTCTTTCAGGAATTGGTAGTGCTTATGGTGTTACAATTGCAGGTAATGCTGCTATCGGTGCCTTGAAGAAAAATGATTCTGCTTTTGGTAACTTCTTGGTGTTAACAGCGCTTCCTGGTACACAGGGTCTATACGGATTTGCTGGATACTTTATGTTCCAATCTATTTTTAATGTTCTTACTCCTGAAATTTCAGGTATACAAGCTTGCGCAGTTTTAGGCTCAGGTATTGGATTAGGTCTTGTAGCTCTATTCTCAGCTATTCGTCAAGGACAAGTTTGTGCTAATGGTATCGCAGCAATTGGTCAAGGTTATAATGTATTCGGTAACACACTTATCCTTGCTGTATTCCCTGAACTTTACGCTATCGTTGCTTTGGCTGCAACATTCCTAATGGGTTCTGCATTAGTATAATAAATCTAAATAAAAATTAAGTGGCGGCAACTTTTTTAATATAAAAAGTTGCCGCTTTTGTTATATAATAGCGTAGTTAATTGAAAATGTAATTAAAAAAACTTGCAGAAATATTTATTATTTACAGATTAAATATAAAAAAGTGATTGTTTAAATTTCTATATTTCATTAAAAAGAGTTAACTTTGCACTCGTTGTTTTTATAATTTCTAATGTAAATATATGATAAACAAAATGTTAACTCCTGATTATGTTTTTGAAGCTAGTTGGGAAGTATGTAATAAAGTAGGAGGTATTTATACTGTTCTTTCGACAAGAGCAAAGACACTTCAAGCGAAAAATATTGACAAAATAATATTCATCGGTCCCGATATTTGGGGAGAAAAGTCATCTCCTTATTTTATAGAAGACAAAAAATTATGTAAAGAATGGCGAAACTTTGCAAAAAAAAATGAAGGACTTATATTTAAAGTAGGAAGATGGAACATTCCTGGTAATCCTATTTCTGTGCTTGTAGACTTTAAAAATTTCTATGAACAACGTGATTCCATCTATGGAAAAATGTGGGAGGATTTCAAAGTTGACTCACTACATGCCTATGGTGATTATGATGAAGCAAGCATGTTTTCGTATGCATCAGGGAAAATAGTAGAAAGTTTTTACAAATTCTACCTTTCTGAAAAAGATAAAGTAGTTTTCCATGCTCATGAGTGGATGACAGGAATGGGAGCTCTTTATTTAAAGAAAAATCTGCCACAAGTAGCTACAATCTTCACAACTCACGCAACTTCTATTGGCCGTTCAATAGCATGCAATAATAAGCCTCTTTATGATTATCTAAACTTTTATAATGGTGATCAGATGGCTGGTGAACTTAATATGGAGGCAAAACATTCTATAGAAAAGCAGACAGCTCATAATGTTGATTGCTTTACTACTGTTAGTGATATTACCAACAATGAGTGTAAGCAGCTACTTGGTAAGAGTTCGGATGTGATCTTGATGAATGGTTTTGAAAATGATTTTGTACCATCTGGTGCTGCCTTTACAAAACGTAGAAAAGAAGCTCGAAAAGTTATGCTAAATGTAGCAAACAAGTTAATGGGAACAAATCTTAATGATGATACATTAATTGTTTGCACAAGTGGTAGATATGAGTTTAAAAATAAAGGTATAGACCTTTATATTGATAGCCTAGATAAATTATCAAAAGGTAATGAACTTGGAGATAGAGAAATACTAGCTTTCATAACTGTTCCTGCATGGTGTGGATCATATAGAGAGGATTTGAAAGTTAGAATTGATGAAAATATTAAAGATGAAAATGCTTTAGAGAAACCATTTATAACTCATTGGTTGAATAATATGCACGAGGATAGAATCTTGGGCATGTTCAACTATTTAGGAATAAACAATGATTCAAATTCTAAAGTTAAATATATATTTGTGCCTTGTTATCTTGATGGAAATGATGGAATAATCAATTTGCCATATTATGACTTCATAATTGGTGCTGATTTAACAGTATATCCATCTTATTATGAACCATGGGGATATACACCGCTTGAAAGTATAGCATTCCACATCCCTACAATTACTACCGATTTAGCTGGTTTTGGTATATGGAGTGAGACATTGAAAGGAAAAGAAAATAGTATAGAGAGTGGTGTAAAGGTTCTTCATCGTTCAGATAACAACTATCTTGATGCTGCAAATGAGCTAAAAGATACTATTCTTGCTTTTTATAATTTGTCAGATGCTGATGTTAAAAAGGCTAGAACTAAAGCTACAAATATCTCTAAAAAAGCTTTGTGGGAACATTTTATAGCTTATTATTATAAAGCATACGATATTGCATTAAGCTATGCTTTAAATAGGCTTAATAAATAATGATTTTTAATTTAAAGAAATAGGTATGAAGATTAAAATTAGTAATGCGAATACTCCTTCATGGAAGAATGTTGCTGTAAAAGCAAGAATCCCAAATGAATTGGAAAAATTGAATGAGCTGGCTAATAATATTTGGTGGGCTTGGAACTACCAAGCTTTAGAATTGTTCAAAGAGATAGACCAAGATATATGGAAAGCATCAGGACATAATCCTGTAAGATTAATCCAAAGTCTAAGCTATGAAAAATTAGAAGCACTCTCAAAAGATGAGAAGATGATTGCTAAAGTCGATGAGGTTTATAACATGTTCAGACAATATATGGACGTGAAACCTGACGCTTCTCGTCCTTCTGTGGCTTATTTCTGTATGGAATATGGCTTGACTAATGTGCTTAAAATATTTTCAGGTGGTCTAGGTGTTTTGGCCGGTGATTATTTGAAAGAGGCTTCAGATAGTAATGTGGACATGTGTGGCGTGGGTTTCCTATATAAATTTGGATATTTCAGCCAGAGTTTATCTATTGATGGTCAACAGATATCAAATTATGATTCACAGGACTTTTCATCTTTGCCTATAGAGAGAGTAATGGATGAGGATGGTAATCCTATGGTTCTTGATGTTCCATATCTTAATTACTATGTTTATGCTAACGTATGGAAAGTAAACGTTGGTAGAATTACTCTTTATCTGTTGGATACTGACAATGAGAGAAACAGTGAGTTTGACCGTCCTATTACATATCAATTATATGGTGGTGACTGGGAAAACAGACTTAAACAAGAGATTCTTCTTGGTATAGGTGGTGTTAAGTTACTTGAAAAATTAGGAATAAAGAAAGATATATATCACTGTAATGAAGGACATGCTGCACTATGTAATGTAGAGCGTATATGTAATTATGTAGCTCAAGGATTGTCATTCCAAGAGGCTCTAGAGGTGGTACGTTCATCTTCTTTATATACTGTTCATACTCCTGTTCCTGCTGGCCATGACTATTTCGATGAAGGTCTGTTTGGTAAATATATGGGTGGATATCCACAAAAAATGGGTATTACATGGCAAGATTTCATGGATTTAGGTAGAATAAACCCTGGAGATATGAATGAGAGATTCTGTATGTCGACTTTTGCTTGCAATACTTGTCAAGAGGTTAATGGTGTAAGTTGGCTTCATGGAAAAGTGTCACAAGAGATGTTCTCGGGTATTTGGAAAGGTTATTTCCCTGAAGAGAGCCACGTGAACTATGTAACAAATGGTGTTCACTTCCCAACATGGTGTGCTACAGAGTGGAGAAAACTTTATGCTAAATATTTTAATCAAAACTTCATTAATGATCAATCAAACGAGAAGATTTGGCAAGCTATCTACAATGTAGATAATGCAGAAATATGGACAACTCGCATGGCTTTAAAGAATAAACTCGTTGATCATATACGCAGAAAATTCAGTGCTACTTGGTTAAAAAATCAAGGCGATCCTTCACGTATTGTCTCTCTTATGGAGAAAATCAATCCAGATGCTCTTCTTATAGGTTTCGCTCGTCGTTTTGCTACTTATAAACGTGCTCATCTGCTGTTCACAGACCTTGAAAGATTGTCTAGAATAGTAAATAATCCTGAACGTCCTGTACAGTTCATCTTTGCTGGAAAAGCTCACCCACATGATGGTGCAGGTCAGGGATTAATAAAGAGAATTGTTGAAATATCAAGACAACCTGAATTCCTAGGTAAGATTCTGTTCCTTGAAAACTACGATATGGAGTTGGCAAGAAGACTTGTTAGTGGTGTAGATATTTGGATGAATACACCTACACGTCCTCTTGAGGCTTCAGGTACTTCAGGTGAGAAAGCTCTTATGAATGGTGTATTGAATTTCTCAGTACTTGATGGTTGGTGGCTTGAAGGTTATCGTGCCGGCGCAGGTTGGGCATTGACTGAACGTCGTACTTATCAAAATCAAGAGTTCCAGGATCAACTAGATGCAGCAACAATCTACTCAATGTTAGAACATACTATTGTTCCTTTATACTTTGATAAAAAGGGTAAAGAGTATTCAGATGAGTGGGTGAAAACTATCAAGAATTCCATTGCTCAAATTGCTCCTCGCTATACAATGAAGCGTCAGCTTGATGATTATTACTCTAAGTTCTATAATAAAGAGGCTAAGAGATATCATTCATTGATTGAGGACAATTTTGCTAAAGCTAAGAAAATTGCTTCTTGGAAGGAGAAAGTAGCTGAACTATGGGATTCAATTGAGGTAGTATCTAAAGATGTTACCGAGGATTTAGTTCATGGTAATGTTGAAGCAGGTAAAGATTATACTGTTACTTTAGTTGTTGATGAAAAAGGACTCGATGATGCTGTTGGTATAGAAATTGTGACAACTACTACTACTCTTGATGGTAAAGAACATATATATTCAGTTGAGCCTCTTGAGGTTATTAAGAAAGATGGTAACCTGTATACTTTCCAAGCTAAATATAGTATATCTAACTCAGGAAGCTTCAAAACATCATTCAGAATGTATCCTAAGAGTGATGAATTACCACATCGTCAGGACTTCTCGTATGTACGTTGGTTCCAATAACGTTTGATAACCAATAAATGAGTTACAAATAAGTATACTTCATAAACGAAAATCCTCGCTAGAGCAATCTAGCGAGGATTTCTTTTTGTAAATATGACTTTTAGGTCATTATCTTATATCAAAAGTATCATGATTACTATTTTAAACCTCTATTTTCAAGCAATCCATCAACTTTAGGTTCACGTCCACGGAATTTTTTGTACATAGTCATTCCGTCTTCAATACCACCAGGAGTAAGAATATATTTACGGAATTTATCGGCCAACTCTTGGTTGAATATATCACCACTCTCTTTGAAAGCCTGGTAACCATCACTATCAAGAACCTCAGCCCACATATAACTATAGTAACCGGCAGTATAACCTCCACCCATAGTATGCGAGAAGTTTGTAACGCTGTAACGAGGTTTAATTTGTGAAGGGACACCACGCTCAGCAAGTTTTTCAGCCTCAAATTTCATAACATCAAGATCAGCAGGAACAGATGTAAGGGTATGAAGGTCCATGTCTACTAGTGACGCGGCTACATACTCAACAGTTGCAAATCCTTGTCCATATTTGGCACTCTCTTGTATCTTCTTAACAAGATCCATAGGAATTATTTCTCCTGTTTTATAATGTTTAGCATAAACTTTCAATACTTCAGGTTCAAAAGCCCAATGCTCATTTATTTGAGAAGGAAGTTCAACGAAGTCGCGTTCTACACCCCCTGTGCTATTGTAACGAACGTCGCGCATGAAACTGTGTAGAGCATGACCAAATTCATGGAATAAAGTATTTACATTGTCTATGCTTTGAAGAGCAGGTTTGTCACCTGAAGGCGAAGTCATGTTACATACATTGACAACGATAGGAATAATTCTTTCATTGCCTTTGTAATCTTGGCCACGGAAAGAGGTACACCATGCACCGGCACCTTTACCCTCACGAGGGAAATTATCGCTATAGAAAATAGCAAGTGTTTTTCCATCTTTGTCGATAACCTCGAATGACTGTGCTGTTGGTTCGTAAACAGGTAAATCTTTACGTTCTTTGAAAGTAAGACCATATAATTTGTTTGCTACATAGAAAATACCTTCACGAACATTGTTTATCTCAAGATATTGACGAATTTCTTCTTCATTAACAGCATATTTTCTCTGTTTAGCTTTATTGAGATAATATCTATAATCCCATCCTTCAGGTTCAAAGTTTCCACCTTCTCTCTTTATCTCTTCACGTATGTCATTAAGTTCCTCTTTAGCTTTTGCTATTGCAGGAGTCAATACCGAATTCAAAAGGTTATAAACATTTTCTGAGTTCTTTGCCATACGATCATCAAGAGCCATAGATGCATAGTCCTTATAACCCATAAGTTGAGCTTTTTGAAGACGAAGAGTTACAAGCTTTCTAGAAATCTCTTTGTTGTCGTTTGAGTT
>JAEZKJ010000080.1 GCA_023415545.1 Bacteroidota bacterium | reverse complement strand
ATCGTTCACAGGAAAATATTCTCAATACAATATTGATCCAAACAGACGCACTCCTACAGGTATAAAGGCAGCTACCATTCGTGAAAAGGGTACTCAGTGCGAAAGAGAGATGGCTTATTCACTATATCTTGCAGGCTTTGATGTAAAAGATGTTACAATGACCGACCTTATCAGTGGTCGTGAAACACTTGAGGATGTGAATATGATAGTATTCTGTGGAGGTTTCTCTAACTCAGATGTTCTTGGCTCAGCAAAAGGTTGGGCAGGAGGATTCCTTTTCAATCCTAAAGCTAAAGCTGCTCTTGATAAGTTCTATGCGCGTAAAGATACTCTTTCTCTTGGCGTTTGTAACGGATGTCAGCTAATGGTTGAGCTTGGACTTATCAACCCTGAGCATGAAAAAAGAACAAAGATGCTTCACAATGATTCTCATAAGTTCGAATCTCAATTTACCGGAGTTACTGTCCAAACAAACCAAAGCGTTATGTTGGGCTCATTGAGCGGAAGTAAACTCGGTATATGGGTTGCACATGGTGAAGGAAAATTCTCTTTACCTTATAGTGAGGATAAATACAATGTCGTTTTGAAATACTCATACGATGAATATCCTGGAAATCCTAATGGTTCCGATTACTCTGCTGCAGGTATAGCAAGTGCTGATGGTCGTCATTTAGCTATGATGCCTCACCTTGAAAGAGCTATATTCCCTTGGCAAAATGCATTCTATCCAAATGAAAGAGTAAACTCAGATCAAGTTACTCCATGGATTGAAGCTTTTGTTAATGCGAAAGAGTGGATAGAAAAGAATAGATAATTTTTTATATAACAATACTAAAAGCAGCGAAAGATAAAAAACTTCGCTGCTTTTTTTTATTTTATTTTGTTTAATAGATATAAATTACCACATTTACAAGATAATAGACTAACTAAACTTTATGAAAAAAGGTAATGTTTCTTTTTTGACCTTTTTTTTCGCTTTGTTTTATATATATTCTTATAGTAGTAAACTCATAACCATTGATGATGGTTTGAGTTCAAGACAAGTATACTCTATAGAGAAGGGGAAAATAGGTTTTATGTGGTTCCTTACACAAGATGGAGTAAATAGATATAATGGTTTAACTACTACTCTATATAAATTGGAAAGCAATGGAGAAGAAATTAATGCCTCGCCTGAGATAAGCACATTAAGAAAAGATTCAAAAGGAAGAATTTTAGAATTAAATAAAAATGGGTATATCTTTAGGTACAACTACACCTTAGATAAGTTTGAACTTCTTACAAACTTTAAATATTTAAATCAAAAAGCAAAATTAATAAGCGCATCATCAATATTCCTTGACTCCAAAGATAGAGTATGGATCAATGTAATCAATAAGCAATATATCTTCGATTGTAACACAAAAGTTATGACTCCTATTGAAGAGATTATTAAAGATGAGATTGTTGATATGGATGAAATTGATGATAACATATACTCTATTGCTTCTACTGAACGTATTTATACAATATTACTTAAAGGGAATAAACCTAAGATTTTATCTATTCAAAGTCTACCATCGGGTTCTATGGTAAACTATATATTCTACCATAAAAATAGTAACCAACTTATCATTTCAACTCCATTTAATGGGTTATATATTTATAACTATATAACCAATAACATCACAAACGTTCCATACAAACTTAAAAATATATTTGTCAACAAAATAGTACCTTACGGAATTTCTAAAGATGAAGTGCTTATTGCAACTAATGGAACAGGAACATACATATTAAACATTAAGAAAAACCAGCTAACAAAATTTTATAATAATATAAATGATAATTTCAAACAGGAAGTCAGCAGCAATATTGTAAAGGATATATTTATTGACGAGCATCAAAAAATATGGATGGCTGTTTATCCTTTCGGAATAACTGTCAGTTCGGATAAAGAACAACTATTCAAAATAATTAAACACTACGACTATAATTCAAATTCTCTTGTCGATAATCAGGTAAACTTTATTTATGAAGATTCGGATACAGATATATGGTTTCTTACAAATAATGGCATCTCATGTTATAACAAGATGAGTGATAAATGGAGAAATATATTGTATGATGCTCCAGAAAAAGAGGAAGATAATAATCGTGTATTTTTATCCATGACCGAAATATCACCAGGCAAGTTTCTAATAAGTGGATATATGGCCGGAGTTTATTATATAAATAAAAATACTATGAAGGCTATTTTTATGCCTATAGTTGATTCTAAAAAAGAACATCTTGATAAATATATACGCTCAATTTATAGAGATAACGATAGCACAGTTTGGCTTGGAGGTTATTCTTACCTTAAATCATATAATGTTAAAACAAAAAAATACAAAATTTATAATATAAACACTTCAATATATTTCATAACATCTAAAAGTGAGAATGAATTGTGGATAGGGACTTACAATGGTCTATATATATTCAATAAGAGAAATAATAAATTATATAATTTCAAATTTTCTTCCAGAGTCGAAAATATTACTTCTGTTTATCAGTACAAAGATTCTCTAACATTCATTGGTACTAATGGTAATGGACTATTTTTATATAATAATGTAACGAAAAAAAAGGAGAGATATTTTGATAAAAACTCAGCTCTTAATTCAAACTTTATATACAATATCATTCCCTCAACTGAAAATAGTATTTTAATAAGTACCGAAGAGGGACTAAGTAGATATAATATAAGTCAGAGGAAATTTATGAACTGGACTTCCGAACAAGGTCTGACACTTACTAAATTTAATCCTACATCGGGAATAAAAACCAGTGATAATGAATACTATTTTGGTAGTAGCAAAGGAGCTATAATGTTTACTAATAAAGCTTTAAGACCAATAGTATACAAAACTAAAATGATTTTTAACTCTCTCTATATAAATTACCAAAAAGTATATCCCGGAGAGAAAGGCTCACCTTTGGAGTTTAATATTGATCAAACAGAAAATTTGTATTTGAATAATGACCAAAATACATTTACTATTGAATTAGCTTCTATAAATTATGATAATCAATCAAGCATTTATTATAGTTGGTTTATTGAAGGATTATATGATAAATGGACTGTTCCATCACAAGATAAGACTATAAAATGTATTAACCTCCCAGCTGGCAAGTATAGACTAAAAGTTAAAAGTATTTTAATTGAGGATGAATATACGCTTGAGGAACGAAACATAAATATTTACGTTGGAGCACCATTTTGGGTATCTACTTATGCGCAAATAGTATACCTAATTATAATTTTAATATTAGTATATTATATATCTAGATATATAGTTATTAGAAAGGAGAGAAACATGTCGAATGACAAGATACGTTTCTTTATAAATACTGCACACGATATACGTACACCTCTTTCGCTTATAAAAGCTCCTTTGGGAGAGATTTTGAGAAGTGAAAATTTAACATTACAAGGAGAAAAGAATTTAAAAACAGCCTTAGATAATACCGAGATATTGACAAATCTAACTAATAACCTTATAAACTTCGAAAAGGAGGAGCTATATTCACATGTTTTGAATGTTACGGAATGTAATCTTAATGAGTATATCAATGATTACATGTCAAAGTTTGTTGAATATGCACAAAAAAAGAAGATTAATATAGAGATACATAATAATTCGGATGCTAATATGAAAGTCCTTATAGATAAAAATAAAATTGACTCTATACTTAGGAATATAATTAGTAACGCCATAAAATACACCGAAGAAAAAGGATTAATTAGTGTTTTAATATCTAATGAAAAAAAATATTGGACAATACAGATAAGTGACACGGGAATAGGCATCTCGGAAAAAGATCAAAAAAAATTATTTAAACAGATATTTAGAAGTTACAATGCAACAAATATGAAGATTTCAGGAGCTGGTATTGGTCTTGTTCTTACTTATAAACTTATTAAAAACCATCAAGGAAAAATAAGTGTAACAAGTTGCGAGAATATAGGAACTACTTTCAAAATATCTTTTCCTTTTAAAAGCAGTAAATATATTCTATCAAAAAAAGCCGATGTTAACAATGAAACCACTTATTATAATCCCAATATTGATAATGGGAAAAAAACAAATATTACAATTTTAGAAAAATCTAACATAAATAAGCGTTACATACTTATTGTAGACGATAATAGTGAAATGCGAAGTTTTTTAGTAAGTACATTATCTGATAAGTTTAAAGTGTCGGAAGCTTCAAACGGATTAGAAGCTTTATCAATGATAAAATTAAAAAATCCTGAGCTAATAATTTCCGATATTATGATGCCTATAATGGATGGAAACGAGCTTTGCCAACATGTTAAAGATAATATTGAGACAAGTCATATACCTATAATTTTACTTACTGCTCTTCACGACAAGGATAGCATAATTAAAGGATTACAGAATAAAGCTGATAAATATATTACAAAACCATTCGAAATTCAGCTATTAATTGAAACAATAAATAATATATTTGCAAATAGAGATATAATTAAAATCGCTTTTTCAAAAGGTAATTTCAGTTATATACAAGATAATGATCAACCAAGTTTGGATTTGGATCAACAGTTCTTGCTAAAGGTTTCAGAAAATATAAAAAATAATCTTTCTAAAGAGATTAATGTTGATATCCTTTGTAGCTATTTGAATATGAGCAGAAGTAGTTTTTACAACAAAATAAAGGCACTAACCGACTATTCACCAAGCGACTACATTAGGAAAATAAGAATGGAAGAGGCTGCAAGATTATTGAGAACAAAGAATTATACAGTATCAGAAGTTGCTGATATGGTAGGATTTGGAGATCCGAAATATTTTACTGATATTTTCAAAAAATATTTCAATATCACACCAAGTAGATATATGAAAAATAATTGATATGAGTTTTTATTTAGAAGCGTTTTCTATTTTTTTTAAAATTGGGCTTTTCACCATTGGCGGAGGATACGCTATGGTTCCACTTATTCAGAATGAGATTGTTGATAAAAAAAGATGGGTAAGTAAAGAAGATTTTATTGATCTGCTTGCTTTGGCTCAGTCTGCTCCAGGTGTCTTTGCTGTCAATATTGCCATTTTCATTGGATATAAACTAAGACAAAAAAAAGGAGCTGTAGTAATGACATTAGGCACTGTGCTGCCCTCTTTTTTAATAATACTTGCCATAGCTCTCTTTTTTCAACAATTTAAAAATTATGAAATCGTTGAAAAGATTTTCAAAGGAATACGTCCTGCTGTAGTTGCTCTGATAGCTGTACCCACTTTTACTATGGCTAAGAGTGTAAAACTTAACCGTTACACAATATGGATCCCAATGGTCTCAGCACTGCTAATCTATCTTCTTGGTGTATCACCAATATATATCATAATCATATCAGGCTCTTTAGGTTTTATTTATGGTAAATTAAAAAAAGAAAAAAATAAAATATGATATTCCTATCTCTTTTCTACACATTCTTTAAAATTGGTCTTTTTGGCTTTGGAGGGGGATATGCTATGCTATCTCTTATTCAAAATGAAGTGGTGACAAAATACAATTGGATTAGTTCAAGTGAATTCACTGATATTGTTGCCATAAGTCAGATGACACCTGGTCCTATTGGAATAAATTCGGCTACATATGTTGGATATACCTCTGTAATAAATGATGGATACTCACACATTTTTGGAATCCTAGGTTCTATAACTGCCACTTTTGCTGTGGTTCTTCCATCATTAATATTAATGATCTTAATAAGTAAATTCTTTTTAAAGTTCCAAAAACATCCTGTAGTAGTCTCAATTTTTCAAGGGTTACGACCTGGAGTAGTTGGTTTGTTGGCTTCGGCAGCACTTGTTTTGATGAATGCTGAAAACTTCGGTTCATTCACTGACGATAGATTTCAATTTATAGCAAGCATCATAATCTTTATAAGTGCCTTTGTTGCTACATATAAGTACAAAGCAAATCCTATTACAACAATAATTATTTGTGGAATAATAGGAGCATTAATTTATTAGTGTTCAATAAATTGATGTAAAATTATCGTAATTTATCTGATCCATGATGTGAAAAGGCTATTTCGCTATGCTTAATATCTATTTCATTTAAGGATATTAAAAAGTTAATGGGAACAATCATATTATATTAAATGATTGAACCCATTAATTATTATATAGATTTAATGTTTAAAGCTTTACGCTTTTTTTCACACCTTTTGACTCATTATGTAGTCGGTCTAAAGCAGTAACTACATATTTATATTTTTTCTTTCCACCATCATATGGGAGGTTAAAGAAAGTATTATTTGTTATTGCAACAATTTTTGAAGGGCGATTTAATTCAATCTTTTCATCATTATCGAATCTATATACAACATACCTTACAGCCTTATCCATCTCATGCTTTGCTTTAGGAGCTTGCCAAAATAGAACGGGACCGTCACTAGTCCAAACAACCTTTGTTTTCTTAACTTTTGAAGGTGCCTTATTATCAATAAAAGGAGACGTTGGAGGAATAGCTATATATTTATGATAATTATTAATCAACATATTACGATAATTACCTGCATTTTCGACAACAGCAGCAGCATACCATTGACAACTTCCCTGAACAGTAGGAAGTGAGCGTTGAAGTTTCATTTTAGCATCCATCTGATGAATATTTGGATTATTCAAATCAGCTTTTCCAACTGTACGCAATACATCTTGTCCAATATATAAAGGACGAGCGGCTGAATATTTTGCCCACCAACGAATAAGATTATCATAATCAGCGGCTTTATGCCCAATTTCCCAATATATCTGTGGTATGTTATAATCTACCCAACCATTATTTACCCACATAAGTACATCGGCGTAAAGGTCGTCATAATTTTGAAGACCATTTGTATCACTTCCGATTTCATTGCTTTTTTTATTACGATAAATGCCAAAAGGAGAGACTCCAAATTTAACCCAAGGTTTACAACTTCTTACTGTTTCGTGAATATCTTTTATCAACATATTTACATTATCACGACGCCAATCACCTCTATCAGCATAGCCTCTACCATATCTAGCAAAACTTACATCATCGTTTATTACCTCTCCCGGAACAGGATATGGATAAAAATAGTCGTCCATATGTATAGCATCAACATCGTAACGGCTAACAATATCTTTAACTATCTTACAAATATATTTTCTGTTTTCAGGATATCCCGGGTCAAAGAAAAGTTGATCTCCATACTTTATAAACAGCTCTGGATTCTTTTTATAAGGATGAATTGGAGATAGAGCTGTTGTACCTTTAGTTTTTGCACGATATGGGTTTATCCAGGCATGGAACTCCATACATCTTTTATGACATTCATCAATCATAAACTGCATAGGATCCCAATAAGGAGATGGTTGCTTGCCTTGAACACCTGTTAGATAACGGCTCCATGGCTCGAATGAAGAGTTATAAAGAGCATCAGCTTCAGCTCTTACTTGAAATATTATCGCATTAATACCGGCTGCTTTTAGATTGTCAAGCTGGCTTATTAATACTTTTTGCATCTCTTCTGAAGCCATTCCTTGGAACTGGCCATTTACACACTGTATCCATGCTCCACGGAACTCATGTTTTGGAATAAATTCTTGCGCATTAATAATTGTACTTATAGCCAGTGATAATAGTAGAAATAGTCTCTTTACTTTCATTTGTATCATTCTTATTTTTTGAAATACAAATATAATAAAAGTAAAATCAATATAATCCCTATCAATAAAGATAAAAATAAGATTATTAGATAGAGTTAATGAATAGAAAAGAAAAGTTATAGTTATCTTTGCGAATTAATTTAAACAGCTTTAGAATGTCCGATTCAAAATATATATCTATTAAAGGAGCTAAGGTAAACAACCTTAAAAATATTGATGTTGATATACCTCGTAATAAGCTTGTTGTAGTAACAGGTCTATCTGGTTCCGGTAAATCATCTCTTGCTTTTGATACTTTATATGCCGAAGGACAGAGAAGGTATGTTGAAAGCCTCTCTAGTTATGCGCGACAATTTTTGGGAAGGATGAGCAAACCTGAGTGCGACTTTATAAAAGGTATTCCTCCTGCTATCGCTATAGAACAGAAAGTAAATAGCCGCAATCCTCGTTCTACTGTTGGCACATCAACAGAGATATATGAATATTTACGACTTCTTTATGCTAAGATTGGTAAAACTTATTCTCCAATAAGTGGGGAAATTGTAAAAAAACACTCAGTAGAAGATATTGTAAATTGTGCTAATGAATATCCTCAAGGAACACGTTTTACTATTCTTTCTCTAATAATTCCACATGATGGAAGAACTTTTGAAGAACAGATTGAAGCTGACTTAAAGCAAGGGTTTACTCGAGTTGAGGTAAATGGAGAGATAATAAGAATGGAAGAGTATAAATACTCGGAAAATGATACAGTGTACCTACTAATAGATCGTTTAACAGTTGACACAACTAAATCATTTGTTAGTAGATTAAGTGACTCGTCCGAAACAGCGATGTTTGAAGGTGATGGAACATGCTATCTACGTTTTTATCTTGAGAACAACAAAACAAAGATCCATGAATTCAGCACAAAATTTGAAGCGGATGGTATCACTTTTGAAGAACCTACCGATCAGATGTTTTCATTCAATTCACCCATTGGTGCATGCCCTACATGCGAAGGATTTGGAAAGATAATAGGAATTGACGAACATCTGGTAATTCCAAATAGAGCACTTAGTGTTTACGATGGTGCAGTAGTATGTTGGAGAGGCGAAAAAATGGGAGAATGGCTGACTGAGTTTATTCATGAAGCTAGAAAACATGATTTCCCTATTTTCACTCCATACTATGAACTTACTCAAGAACAAAAAGATTATTTATGGCATGGGCCAAGAGAGAAAACATGTATAGATTCTTTCTTTAAAATGCTTGAAGAGAATCAATATAAGATTCAATACAGAGTAATGCTTGCACGATATAGAGGCAAAACGACTTGCCCTACTTGTAATGGAACTAGACTTAAAAAAGAAGCTAGTTATGTTAAGGTAAGTGGAAAAGCTATTTCGGAACTTGTTGATATGCCAATACAAGATTTAAAAAATTTCTTCGAAAATTTAAATCTTGATCAACACGACACAAAAGTTGCTCAACGAATTTTGGTTGAGATTAATAATCGACTAAACTTCCTTGTTGATGTTGGTTTAAGTTATCTTACTTTAAATCGTCTAAGCAATTCTCTTTCGGGTGGTGAAAGCCAACGAATTAATCTTGCTACATCGGTTGGTAGTAGTCTTGTGGGCTCTCTCTATATACTCGATGAACCAAGTATTGGTTTACATAGCCGAGATACAGATAAATTGATTAAGGTTTTACGACAACTGCAACAGCTAGGTAACACAGTAGTGGTAGTTGAGCATGATGAGGAAATAATCCGTGCTGCCGACTATATTATTGACATAGGGCCTAATGCAGGAAGACATGGAGGTGAGGTAGTATATGAAGGAGATATGAAGGACCTTCAAAAAGGTAGCAATAGTTATACAGTGAAATATCTTTTGGGCGAAGAAAAGATAGATTTACCTCTTTCACATCGACGTTGGAATAATTTCATCGAAATAAAAGGTGCACGTGAAAATAATCTTAAAGGGATCGATGTAAAGTTCCCTCTTAATGTTATGACTGTTGTAACCGGAGTTAGTGGTTCTGGAAAGAGTACTTTAGTAAGAGATATATTTTATAAAGCATTAAAACGTGAATATAGTGATGTAAGTGATCGCCCAGGGGAGTTCATATCATTAGAAGGTGATACTAAATTGATTAAGGATATAGAGTTTGTTGACCAAAACCCTATTGGCAAATCATCGAGAAGCAATCCTGCTACGTATGTTAAAGCTTACGATGAAATTAGAAAACTTTATTCCGAACAACCTCTTGCAAAACAGATGGGATATAGTGCCGGTTATTTCTCTTTCAACACTGAAGGTGGACGATGTGAGGAGTGTAAAGGCGAAGGTACTGTGACTGTGGAGATGCAGTTTATGGCTGATTTAGTATTGGAATGCGAATCCTGCCATGGTAAACGTTTTAAGAGTGATACTTTAGAGATCAAGTATAAGGATAAAAATATTTATGATATACTTGAAATGACTGTCAACCAAGCTGTAGAGTTCTTTACAGAACATAATCAGAGAAAGATAATAAAGAAACTTCTTCCTCTTCAACAAGTTGGATTGGGATATATAAAATTAGGACAACCCTCCTCTACCCTTTCAGGAGGTGAGAACCAACGCGTTAAGTTGGCATATTTCCTTAGTCTTGAAAAGAGTGAACCAACAATATTTGTGTTTGACGAACCAACAACAGGTCTACACTTTCATGACATAAAAAAACTTATGGCTGCTTTAGATGCGTTGATAGAAAGAGGACATACTATTGTTATCATCGAACATAACATGGAGATAATAAAATGCGCCGACTATATTATAGACTTAGGGCCTGAGGGAGGAAAAGATGGTGGTAATGTGGTATGTACAGGTACTCCAGAAGAGGTTGCAAAATGTAAAGAATCGTATACGGGTCGTTTTCTTGTTGATAAGCTAAAATAAAATATTAGCAACATTTATTTAAATGAAAATATTACTAACTTTGCAAAAAGAAAAAAATAAATATATTATATAAATTAAATCAAGAGATTATGCAAACTATTGACAATTACAACTTTGCCGGTAAAAAGGCAATTGTCCGTGTGGACTTCAATGTGCCATTGGATGAAAATGGTAAGATAACAGATGATACTCGTATTCGTGGGGCTCTTCCTACATTAAAGAAAATTCTTGCTGATGGCGGTAGTGTAATTATCATGTCTCACATGGGTAAACCAAAAAAGAACCCAGATATGAAATACTCTCTAGGTCAGATTGTTGATGCTGTTGCAGAAAAACTTGGTGTACCTGTTAAGTTTGCTCCTGATTGTATGAAAGCTGACGAAGCTGCTGCTAACCTTAAACCAGGAGAAGTTCTTTTATTGGAAAATCTTCGTTTCTATCCTGAAGAAGAGGGTAAACCACGTGGTGAATTTGCTTCTGACGAAGAAAAAGCTGCTGCAAAAGCTGCTTTGAAACCTGCACAAAAAGAGTTTGCTAAACATTTAGCTTCTTATGCTGACTGCTATGTTAACGATGCATTCGGTACTGCTCACCGTAAACATGCTTCTACTGCTATCATCGCTGATTATTTCGATGCTGATGATAAGATGCTTGGTTACTTAATGGAGAAAGAGGTTAAAGCTGTTGACAGCGTAATGAAAGATATCAAACGTCCTTTCACTGCTATCATGGGTGGTTCAAAAGTATCTACTAAAATAGGTATCATCGAAAACCTTATGGATAAAGTTGATAACCTTATCCTTTGTGGTGGTATGGCATTCACTTTTGCTAAAGCTCAAGGTGGAAACATCGGTAATTCACTTGTTGAAGATGATAAACTTGACCTTGCTCTTGAAATCATAGAACAAGCTAAAGCTAAAGGTGTTAACCTTGTTCTTGGTTGTGACTGTATTGCTGCTAATGAATTCTCAAATGATGCAGAGACTCAAGTATGCCAAGATTCAAACATCCCTGAAGGATGGATGGGTATGGATGCTGGTCCTAAGACTCGTGAAGATTTTAGAAATGCTATTAAAGGAGCTAAAACAATTCTTTGGAATGGTCCTGCCGGCGTGTTCGAATTCGACAATTTTGCAGGTGGTTCAAAAGTAATCGCTGAAGCTATTGCTGATGCTACTGCTGACGGTGCTTTCTCACTTATTGGTGGTGGTGACTCAGTCGCTTGTATCAACAAGTTCGGCATGGCTGATAAAGTTTCGTATATCTCTACAGGTGGTGGTGCTCTTCTTGAAGCAATTGAAGGAAAAGTTTTACCAGGTGTAGCTGCTATTACAGGCGAAAAATAATAACTATTTTTACTAATTACTATACAAAAAGGCTCACTAACTTTCGTTAGTAAGCCTTTTTTCGTTTTATCCTATTTATCTATTTATACATTTATTTTTAATATTAATAATATAATTTTTGAATAATAGGACTAATAATATAACTTTGTCACTACAAAGTAAAATATTAACCAACACACACTAATAACATGATAAAAAGGATTATCACCTGTTTTATACTTCTCTTTATATCTATCAATGTATCTTTTGCTCAAAGTACTATGACTGATTCTCAGGTACTTGAATATGTACAAAAAGGATTGAAGTCGGGTAAAAATCAAAAGATATTAGCTGAAGAACTATTATTAAGAGGTGTAACTAGAGCACAAGCTGAACGAGTAAAAAAGATGTATGATGCAGCTCCTACTCAAGAGTTTTCTAGAGATACAGGTAACCGATTGCATACTACATCAAGAAGGGATATAAACGATGAAGATAGTACTAATAAAAGTATTGATGATATTGTTGAAAGTTCCACTAAAGTCTATGGACAAGATGTTTTTAGTAATAAAAACCTTAATTTCAAGCCAAATGAGAACTTAGCTACTCCGCGTAACTATCAACTTGGACCTGGTGATGAAGTTATCATTGATATTTTCGGTGCCAACCAAACTACTATGCGTAGCATTATATCACCTGAAGGTAGCATTAATGTCGATGTATTAGGTCCACTCTATTTAAGTGGAATGACAATAGATGATGCAAATGATTTTTTAAAGAAAAAATTATCTTCTATATATGCCGGATTAGGCACTGATGGCTCACGTTCCGACATACGCCTCTCGCTTGGCCAAGTTCGCAGTATCCAGATCAATGTTTTGGGAGAAGTTCATCGTCCCGGTACATACGAGGTAAGTTCATTTTCTACAGTTTTCCACTCACTTTATAAAGCTGGAGGTATTAATGAACAAGGAACACTACGCAATATTAAAGTAGTTCGAAATAATCAAACAATATCTTCTATTGACGTTTATGATTTCTTAATAAACGGAAATAGAAAAAGTGATATTCGTCTTGAAGATGGTGACGTTATTTTAGTTCCTACATATTCTAATCTTGTAAACATTAAAGGTAAAGTTAAACGACCAATGTTTTTCGAGATAAAAGATGGTGAGAGTTTAAAGAAATTGCTTGATTATGCAGGAGGTTTCGCTCAAGCCGCTTATACTAATAGCATTACTATAATACGTCAGAATGGTAAGGAATATGAGGTTCAAACTATTGATAAAGCCGATTTCAATAACTTTAAGTTGAAAGATGG
>JAEZKJ010000068.1 GCA_023415545.1 Bacteroidota bacterium | reverse complement strand
ATATTGGTGTAAAAAGATTTATAATGAGAATGTATCCAATTTTTCCTTTGTACGTAAAATTTGTTTTTATTCCCTACTTTAGTCGCATATATCTTAGCATCATCAAGATAATCAATAAATATTTTTTCATTTAATAGTAAAGATTCTAACGTTTTTTCATCTTCTTCATCTGAAAGTTTTTTAATATTTATATTAAACCATGAATAATTAAAAGCCATTCCTGATCCATTTAATGATGAAGAAAGGTTTAATGATACATGGCCAAGTCTGGATATCGTATTATTAATTTCATCAGTAATAGCATCAACAATTGAAACATTAGTTGATCTATCTTGTCTAATTCTATGGCTTTGTATAGCTGTTAAACCGGCTCCGTAAGCATCATTAATTTTATTCAAGTAATCGGAATCTACCAAATTATCAGCATTTAAAATTATTGCAATGTCATAATTATTATCTGATATTATTGATGTAGCTGCTTTTAATGATTTAGTCTTTGAGCTATTAATAAAGTTTGCTTGAATCAATAATATGGGTAATTGTGAAAGACTTAAAATGGTATCTGGTTGTAGGTGATCAGCAATTACAATAATTTCATAGCAATCTATAGGATAATCTTGTCTTATCAACGACCTAACAGTAGGAATGATGTAATCATCATCTTTGTATGCAGGAATAAGAATAGCAAATCGATGCTTTGTTTTGGTAGATATGAATGATTCTTTCTTTTTGTAAAATGCTGCAAAAGAAAAGAGTAATAGGTATGCTACTGATATGGAACATACAATAAAAAATAATATGTCAAAGAAGTATATTATAAACATAATAATCTAGATATTTTAAAAAAATCAATCGTACCTTTTATTACAGCTTGTGCAATTTTTATCTTTCCATTCAATAATGCTTGAATAATATGAAAAGGATAAGCAATCAATAAATGATAAGAAATTATGAAAAATAAATTATTATGGTTCCGATTATTATAAGCAAACAATAACCTATTTCTCGAAAGGTAATATGCTTTTTTAGGACTATCTATACCTATTGTTGCACCATTTTTATGAATAATACAAAATGATGGTTCAAAATATAAATCATATCCGTTTTTTTTAAACTGCTCACACCAATCAAGTTCTTCATAATAAAGAAAATATTCCTCATTTATTAATCCAACTTTATTTATTGCCTCTTTTTTAAAAAGCATAGCAGCGCCATGAAGAAATTCAGTTTTATTTGACTCTCTAGCTATATCTATCTTTTTAATGACTTTATTTCTTAATGATATTTTTGAAAGTTTACTATAACCTGCATATTGAATAGAAAAATCTTTATCATTGTTTAGAATCAATGGTGATATGCCTGCTATATTCTTCTCATTTAACTTATTTATAAAAATAGATAATGAATCTTTAATTATTATAGTATCATTATTTAGAAAAAAAAGTAAATTACCTTTTGACATCTTTATTCCAATATTATTAGCTCCTGCAAAGCCTAGATTTTTTTCGCTTCTATGAACAATAGTTTGAGGAAATTTTTCTTTTATCAAACTCCCTTCATCAATTGTAGAACCATTATCTATAATAATAAACTCATATGGATAAGATTTAATAATATCAATCCATGATTCAATTAAATTACACGTATCATTATACCCATTGTAATTTACTGTAATAACAGATAACAAATTATGTTGTTCCATGTGCTTTTGAGTATTCATTATCTAAAAAAGGACCTAGAAATACTAATGTTAAACAAGTAAAAGACAATAAACCATTTGGGAATTGAAAACTAATTAGATTACCATATGAGGCAACTAATAAACCTGCGCATCCACATAACATACCTGATAATGGGCCACGTATTTCGGGATTTTTTATTTTAAATAAAATAATATATGAACCTATAGTGTAAATGAAAAATTGCAGAATTAGGTAAATTGTTAGCCCTACTACTCCGAGCCTTGTCCATATATAAACTAAATCAGAGTCTGTAGCACAAGTAGATACAAAGTAAAATTTATTTTGAACAGATAAATCAGATGGTAGTACTCCAATTCCAATACCAAAAGGTGCTTCATTCATATATGCTTTAAGAGCTCTTTGATTATTTAATCTGACTTGGAATGAAGCATCTTCTACATCAAAAGCTGTTCTCATTCTTCTAATGGAATTAATGCTATTTCCTAAAGTCGTAAAATTTAAAATGAAAAAAGCGAAGAAAAAGCAGGAGGCAGAAAAAACAATATATTTCCAATTTTTAGCTAAAATAGTAAATAGGGCCAAACCGGCAAAAGGTATTGCTATTGCTACTCTTGTGCCAGATAATAGCAATCCCCAAATTGCCATACCTGAAGCGAGGAGATATAATAGTTTGATATATATTTTTTTTTGAAATAAAGAAGATATGAATAATATAACAAATGATAAGCCCATACTACAACCAAAATTAGCAGCATCCGAGAAAAAAGAAAAATATCTTATTCCAGAGTTGATTAAATGAGTTCTATATCCAACGGTAAATAACCATTCAAGTTCATTACTATCAAATCCATGGCGTTTTTGCCATATAGCTCTAAATGCACCTAAAATAGTAAATACTGCTAGAAGAAAAAGGAAGTAAAATATGAATTGATATTTTTTGCAACTAATAGAAATCACTATACAGGTAACAAATGGATATATAGCTATAGGTCTAATATTGCGTAACCATGATTCAAAATGTATGGATCCAGTTACATTGTTCCCTATATTTATAGTACAATATAATAGCCAAATTAATGTTATTAAAGTATACGCATTTAGAACATTGCTAAAATCATTATTTTCATAAATCAGCCTAATAATTATAAAGGAAATAATAATACTGTAAATTATATCAAAAACATTAGATATTGGAATAGGTAAAGTAATATACCTTATCACTCCCATAATTAAATAGTTTGTGATAAAAAGAACAGTAAGTTGAACCCATAATTTAGTAACTCCTATTCCAATAGATAATAGAATTATAGGCAATAACCCTACAACTAATGCAATTTGGTATCCTAATGTAAAATAAACATATGCACTTAAGAAGATTCCAATTATTGCAACTATTATATGATAGTTTATTGAAGATATTAAACTATAATTTTTCATCTTTTACATTATCTGTAGATGTTAGCCCTAATTGTGATAATTTATATTCAAAGTTTCTTAAAGGAGTATATGGAGGTAGCTGTCCTGTAAAACTTTCAACGCAGGATCTATTTGCATGCGTTAAATATAAGAAAAGTGGTGTATTTTTATCTTTTTTATGTAAAAGAGCATTTAAAATTCTTTGATCAATATTTTTCCAAGTTCTATTAGCTCTAACCGCTAAAAGATTAATTGAAGCCTCATTAATAATAGAGATTGAAATAGGATTATCTTTTAATATTGGATATTCAGCAATAACTATTTCATTTTCTTCAATATCTTTGCATATATCATTTATACTTTTTGCTTCAACATATTCACAATCTTCACTCAAAAAATCTTCTTCGTAAGTGATTCTTCTTACATTTAAACCTATACTACTCCAATATTCCTCTAAAGATTTAGCAATGTGTGTTTTTCCTTCTTTATGCTCTGTGCTTAATATATTAATTACACGTTGTTTTTTACCATTGAAATATGGTAATATGCTGGTACTAAGATTTTTAATTGCCATATTCTCTATGGCTTTTTTGTATCTTCTGTACCTTAAAGAACTTTTTTGAGGGAAAGCTCCTATTACTTCAGCTTTCGTTAATCTTTCTGCTCTTATCTTATCTCTTAAAGTGTGATCAAGAATTTCAATTATTAAAAAATATCCTATAATTGATAGCATTGCGCAAAACATAGCTACTAATACAACCATTCTACTATTGCTTGATGATGAATTAAGAGGGAAAAGTGGTGGGTTCATAATTTTCAATGTAGCAGCGGTCATCTCAAGATTTTTCTGTCTTAATATGGCTTGGTTTAATGCTCCCATAATTGACATGTAATTGCTTTCAACAAATCCAATATTTCTCTCTTTCCTATTTAAAGTAGCACCGATAGGAGAGAAGTATACAAAATATTGATCTAACTTCTCTCGCATAATATTTTGTGCTTTTAAATGAGCTTTAGTTTTTTCACTTAAAATAACTTGCTCAAGCCATCCATCAACCAAAGATTCATTTGTCACGTTATTAGTATTCAACTTATTTGCTGCAATTCTTTTTGCTATACTAGTAATATCTGTTTCTACATCATCTCTTTCTTTATTTAATTTTTCATAATTTAAACTATTACCGGTCAAATAGCCTGAATACAAATCATTGTTTATTGTAGAAAGTCGATTGATATTATCTAAAAAATCATTGTTATTTTTTATGTTTTTTGCTAACTCACCTAACTTATTTTCGTAAAAATGAACTAAAGCTGAAGATGTTGTTGAATTGATAAGTAGGTCATTATCTGTTAATTGTTGAGCAGCATCCATAATTGTTACTTGCTTTGTTTGCTCGGGATAGTTTATAATTCGATGTTTTATGTTGTATTCTATTAATGAATCTTCTGCAGATGTAAGTTGAGAACCAAGTCGTGCTAGTTCGGCACGGAAAAATTCGATTACATTATTTGTTTCACCATATCGTAAGTCACGATATTGTTTTACAAATTCTTCGTTCAGAAGTTCGAGAGTGTTATAAGTTATACCTGGATCATTTGAATTATAACTAATTTCTATCATATCACTATTCCCTAATTGCGACACTTTTATCTTCTCGCTTAACGAAGCAATACTAAAATATGGATTATTATAATTAAGCAGTTGATAAATATAATTATTTACAGAAGGACGTTCAAAAGCAGCGATGTTTTTATATGTTTTTTCTTCGTCATTTTTATCAATAAGTGCTTTTAATTCTCTTGGTAATGAGTTATTAAGTATTTTAAAATGTTCGGCAGTTATATAACTGGTATTTCTTTCTTTATCTCCATATATCAAACAGCGAGTAAGCAATTTAAGAGAAACAGTTTTCAATGTACGTTCAGTAGTAATTATATTTATAAGATTACTCAAATGAACATTTGCATTTCTATAATCAGATTGATCTACATTATATCCAGAAATAATTCCTGTATATATAGTTGTTTTAACATCATAATTTTTTTCAGTTTTTCGAGTTATGAACCAAACTATGATACCTACAATTATGGGAACTATAATTATCCACCAACGAATTCTATAAAAGAAACTTATTATGTATTTAAATTGTTCCATATTCTAGTTACTATTGGGGTAGATTTCAGTTTTTGAAATAATTTCTAAAATTAATATCTGCTCTTTAATATTTGATCGCATTTTCTCTACATCCTCTTTAGCTGAGTTCTCTAAACTTTTAGCTGAAGCAAACTGTGATATCTCGCTTCTTCTGTTTCTAAAATCTATTTCTGCTTCAGCTGTAATTCCTTTATACAGCGCTACATTTTGTAGTAAGCCTTTTAAAATTTCTATGTTTGTTTCTATAGTAACATATAAATGTATTATCTGCTGCTTAAGCTGATCAAAAGCTTGTTCTTTAGTTAATTCCGCTTTTTCAATATTAATTTTTTGCCTATTAACTTTACCTTTTAAATCAAATAGTTCTTCTAACGATATATTTATACTACCTCCAACATTCCAATAATTCTGTTCTATACCCAAGTATTGATAAAAGATAGGGGTAAGTATATCTGTTTGAGTTCCATAATTATCTGTAACACCATAATAATATGATGCCCTAGCATCAAAGAAATTCATCCATGCTTTTTTCTCTTTAGAAAGTATTTTTTTTTGCAACTGCTTCTCCTTTTCCAAAATGGCTATACTTGGATTATTTCGTGCATTTTCAAATAAAACGTTTAATGGAGGGAGTTTTAATGTTTGAAGACTAATAGAATCCTTAATACTATCGTTAACTATTTGATAATGATCTGAGATATCAGTTTTTAATACATCTTTCACTACCATACCATTATCTCCTTTATTAGCAAATAGATTTGATGATATGAAAACAAATAAGCTAAAAAATAAACATTTTATTAAACTGGTCATAGCGCATTTATTAAACATTTCCTTTTTGGACAAATGCTGTAAGTGTTTTAAATAATATTTTAATGTCAAGCCATAATGAGAAATTATGCCCATACATTATGTCTAGTTCTTTTCTCTCTTGAGAGGATAGTTTTTTATTATCTCCTCTTTTTTCTACTTGCCATAAGCCTGTCATGCCAGAAGGGGCAAAAAATCTATCTATACATTCGTCATTGGTTAGTTTTTCTGCTTCATACAAAGGCAAAGGTCTGTTACCAACAATTGACATATCACCTTTAAGAACATTAATCAATTGAGGTAACTCATCTATGCTATATTTACGTATTAACTTTCCTATTTTTGTAACTCGGGGATCATTTTCTATTTTTATAAAGGGTTGTTTATTATTCATGTAATCTACAACCATATCTTCAGGTAATATGTACTCATCCGAGACCAAAATTGCTTTATCTTTATACAATTTATCTTCACTAATTACAATTCCCTCATCATCAAAAAATATCTCGTCATCATTACTGATATAATTATCATTTTCAAAATCAATGTCTTCAAATTCTTTCTCTGAATATTTCTTTGGAGTTATTATTCCATCATAAATATTCGTTTTTGAATATTTATTTAAATGTGAAATATCTTTCAACCTTTTATCCGCATCAATATACATGGAGCGAAATTTATAGAATTTGAATATCGTGTAATTTGACCCAACTCTTGGAGCAGAATAAATAATAGCACCTTTGCTCTCTATTGCAATTGCTAAAGATGTCAATAATAGAATAGGAGATAATATAACTATAAGTAAGGCTGCTATTAAAATATCAAAAATACGTTTCCAAAGTGGAAGAATAAATATTTTGTTTTCATTTAGAATATTGCTACTATTTTGAAATAATGTCTTTTGTGTTTTATTTATTAAATTAAGTTTATAAATAAAATCTCTTTTAGATATAGAACTTGATATTGTATCGTTTATACCACTATTGAGATACGCTACTCTATCTTCATCAATAAGTTCTTCAGTAATAAGTATAATATATGCATGATGAAATTTTTTCCTAAAAGCTTGTATATTATTAATATCATAATTTAGATCTCCTTTCTCAAGTAGAATAACTAAATTATCATGAGTTTTTAGATTAAGGCAAATGAAAATAGCATCCTGAAAGTTCAGGGCATATATCATTTGTACATTAATAAGTCTTCCAATGTTTGATAAATAGTTTTTGTTTTTACCTATGTATAGCAGGTTGGTCATTCTTTTATTGAATAATTTTTTTTATTCTGATCTTTAGTTCCATAGGATTGAATGGCTTTACGATATAATCATCCGCTCCCTCTTCCAATAGTTTTACTCTTTCACTAGTGCTATCTTCGCTACTTAATATCACTACTGGTATCTGTTTAAAAAGTTCGTTGCTTTTTATCCAAGTCAGAAAATCATCTCCTCTCATCTCTGGCATTCTAATATCGCTAATAATTAAATCAGGAATATTGCCTTCTTGAAGCCATTTCATACCTTGCGCTCCATCAGGAAGCCACATGCAGTCATATTCATTTCTTAAATATATAGATATAACTTTAGCTATAGTCTCTTTGTCATCTAGTATCAAAATTTTTGTTTTCATAGCACTATATTATTGCTTATTTAGCCATAAATATATATAAAAATAATATAAAGCATTATAAAATATTAGTTTTTAATAATTCTTCTATAAATATTTTTTATGTAAATGATTCCTAAACAAAAAGTCTTTCAAATAAATACATATTATAAACAAATAAATATTTTTTTACTAATTGTATATCGTATGATAAGTGTTGTGAATGATGTTGTATTTTATATGATATGTAGATTGCTGAAAACAAGTATTTTAAAACATTTTAAAAAATATTTATTTAATAAGTTGAATCTTGAAAAAAACTCTTTATATTTGCCACAAAATAAATAGTTATTATGGGTAATCAACAAGGAAATATAAATCTTCATGTCTCGGTTGACTGTGTATTGATATGCTTTGATAAAGATAAGTTTAAAGTTTTACTTGTTCGTCAGATATATAATGATGAAAATGACAAGTATAATACTATGAAACTTCCAGGTAGCTTAATTTATGATGATGAAAATCTTGATGAGGCAGCAAAGAGAGTTTTAAGTGAACTAACAGGATTGAAAAACGTAAAGATGAGTCAGTTTAAAGCTTATGGTTCAAAAGATAGAACTAGTAATCCAAAAGATCTTTTATGGCTTGAACGATTTCATAATATAGAAAACCAAAAGATTTATCGTATAGTCACTATAGCTTATTTATCTTTATTGAAAATGAGTAAAAATCTTACCAATCTATCCGATAAATTTTATGCAGAATGGATTCCAGTGGATGAAGTACATAATTTAGCGTTTGACCATCTTCAGATTTTAAAAGATTCAATATTATATATTAGAAGATATGTTGAAACTTCTCCATCTGTAATATTTGATTTGTTACCTAGGAAATTCACTATTGCTCAATTAAGAACTTTGTATGAGCTAATATATGATAAAAAATTTGATGTAAGAAACTTTCATAAAAAAGTGACACAAATGCAATATGTTGTTCCTTTAGATGAAAAACAGGTAAAAGTTAGCCATCGCGCTGCACGTTTATTTAAGTTTGATAGAGCAATATATAATAAAACTGGACGTTAATCTTTAAATATAAAATTTATGTATCTATTAGGTTATGATATAGGTAGTTCGTCGGTTAAGGCGAGTTTAGTTGATGTAAATACAGGTAAAAGCGTTGCATCAGCTTTTTATCCAAAAAATGAAGCCCCAATAATTGCTGTTAAAAAAGGCTGGGCAGAACAAGATCCAAAAAATTGGCTTGAATACCTTAAAATGTCAACTAAAGCTGTGATGACACAAAGTGGCATTGATGCTAAAGAGATTAAAGCTATTGGTATTTCATATCAGATGCATGGATTGGTTTGTGTTGACAAAAATAAAAATGTTCTTCGTCCTGCTATAATATGGTGTGACTCAAGAGCGGTTAATTATGGTCAAAACGCATTTCAAACGATAGGTGAAGATGTATGTTTGAGTCATCTTCTCAATTCTCCAGGTAACTTTACAGCATCCAAGTTGGCATGGGTAAAAGAGCATGAACCAGAGATTTATGCAAAAATAGATAAAATTATGCTACCTGGTGATTATATAGCAATGATGCTTTCAGGTGAAATATGCACTACTGTTTCTGGTCTATCCGAAGGTATGTTCTGGGATTTCAAAGAGAATAAGATCGCCGACATAGTAATGAACTATTATGGATTCGATAATTCTATGATTCCTGAAATCAAACCTACTTTCTCGGAGCAAGGTAGAGTTAATGCTTGGGCTGCTGCTGAATTGGGATTGTGTGAAGGTACACCTATTACATATAGAGCCGGTGATCAACCAAATAATGCTTTATCTCTTAATGTGTTTAACCCAGGTGAAATTGCTTCAACTGCCGGAACATCTGGTGTAGTTTATGGTGTTAATGGTACTATAAATTATGATAAAAAGTCAAGAGTTAACAATTTTGCTCATGTTAACCACTCTGCTGATCAAACTCGTCTTGGAGTTTTGCTATGCATTAATGGAACAGGTATTCTTAACTCTTGGATTAAGCACAATATTGCTCCCGAGGGTATCTCTTATAATGATATGAATCTGTTAGCAGGTAAATCTTCTATCGGTAGTAATGGTATTTCCATTCTTCCATTTGGTAATGGCGCAGAACGTATATTAGAAAATAGAGAAATAGGATGTATGTTCAATGGAATAAACTTCAATGTTCATACTAAAGAAGATATAATTAGAGCTGCTCAAGAAGGTATTGTATTTTCATTTAAATATGGAATTGAGATAATGGAAAGCATTGGCACCAATATTAACAAAATCCATGCCGGATATGCAAACATGTTCTTGAGTCCAATATTTAGCTCTACTTTGGCAACTATAACTGGTGCTAGAATAGAGTTGTATGATACTGACGGCTCAGTTGGTGCTGCAAAAGGTGCGGGTATAGGAGCAGGTATATATAAAGATAATAATGAAGCATTCTCTACACTTAAAAAGTTGCAAACTATTGAGCCTGATTTGAATAATAAAGAGGCTTATGAAGAGGCATATTTAAGATGGAAGAATCTATTAAATAAGAATTTAAAATAACAATATTGTTTAATAACAATTTTAATACTAGAAAAATTATGGCAACACAAGAGTATTTTCCTAATTTAGGAAAGATTAAATTTGAGGGTAAAGAGAGTAAAAATCCAATGGCTTTCCGCTATTATGACGCTGAAAAGGTTATTAATGGAAAGAAGATGAAAGATTGGTTGAGATTCTCTATGGCATGGTGGCACACACTTTGTGCTGAAGGCGGTGATCAATTCGGTGGTGGTACTAAAAAATTCCCATGGAATGATGCATCTGATAAAATTCAAGTTGCTAAAAACAAAATTGATGCAGGTTTTGAAATCATGCAGAAACTTGGTATAGAGTTTTACTGTTTCCATGATACTGACCTTTGTGAAGAGGCTGCTACTATTGAAGAATATGAAGCAAACTTGAAAGAAGTTGTTGCCTATGCTAAACAAAAACAGGCTGAAACTGGTATTAAATTGTTGTGGGGTACTGCAAATGTATTTGGCCATGCACGTTATATGAATGGTGCTGCAACAAATCCTGAGTTTGATGTTGTAGCAAGAGCTGCTGTTCAAATTAAGAATGCTATTGATGCAACAATTGATTTAGGAGGTTGCAACTATGTATTCTGGGGTGGTAGAGAAGGATATATGTCTCTTCTTAACACAGATCAGAAACGTGAAAAAGAACATCTAGCACAGATGTTGACAATTGCAAGAGATTATGCTCGTTCTAAAGGATTTACTGGTACATTTTTAATTGAACCAAAACCTATGGAACCAACAAAACATCAATATGATGTTGATACAGAAACAGTTATTGGTTTCTTGAAAGCACACGGACTTGACAAAGATTTCAAAGTTAATATTGAGGTTAACCACGCTACTCTTGCAGGTCATACATTTGAACATGAACTAGCTGTTGCTGTTGATAATGGTATGTTAGGTTCTATCGATGCTAACCGTGGTGATCAACAAAACGGTTGGGATACTGACCAATTCCCTATCGATAACTATGAGTTGACTCAAGCTATGATGCAAATTATTCGTAATGGTGGCCTAGGTAATGGTGGTACTAACTTCGATGCTAAAACTCGTCGTAACTCAACTGATCTTGAGGATATATTTATTGCTCACATCTCAGGTATGGATGCTATGGCTCGTGCATTAGAATCTGCAGCAGAATTACTTAATGAGTCTCCTTATAAGAAAATGTTAAGCGATCGTTATGCTTCATTTGACGCAGGAAAAGGTAAAGAATTTGAAGAAGGTAAATTATCTCTTGAGGATCTTGTTAACTATTCTAAGATTGTTGGTGAACCAAAACAAGTTAGTGGTAAGCAAGAACTTTACGAAGCTATACTTAACATGTATTGTTAATTAGTTTAGAATAAATATTTTTAAAAGCCGCCACCATTACAAAATGGTGGCGGCTTTATTATATAATATAGAAAAAATAGTTAAATTTGTGTTCTAACTATTAATGGTATGGCATTAGATAATAATCATCTTGTTGTTATGGCTGGGGGAGTGGGAAGTAGGTTTTGGCCTATGAGTACTCAAGATCTTCCTAAGCAGTTTATTGACGTTTTGGGTTGTGGTAAATCACTGATTCAGCTCACTGTTGATAGATTTAAGGGAATTTGTCCTTTAGAGAATATGTGGATTGTTACATCAAAAAAATATATTTCTATAGTAAAAAAACAACTACCACAAATCCCTGAAGATAATATTTTATGTGAGCCATGTCGTAGAAATACTGCTCCTTGTATTGCTTATGTTAGTTGGAAAATTAAAAAACGTAATCCCAATGCTAACGTTGTAGTTACTCCTAGTGATCATATAGTTACTGATGTAGTAGAATTTCAAAGAGTTATAACATCAGCTATGAGTTTTACTAACCAGTCGGATGCCATTCTTACTTTGGGAATGAAACCCACTAGGGCTGAAACAGGATATGGATATATAGAAGCTGATCTTTCAATGCCTTCCACAAAAAATCAAGAGGTATTTAGAGTAGATTCTTTTAAAGAGAAGCCTGATGAGGAGAGGGCTAAAAAATATGTCCAAAAGGATAACTTCTTCTGGAATGCAGGTATATTTGTTTGGAATATAAATACAATAGTCAACTCTATTCGTGTATATCAACCAGATATGGCTGCTATATTTGAAAAAATATTTCCATATTTTTATACAGAACAAGAACAGCAGTATATTGATTCTGAATTTCCTCTTTGTGATAATATCTCTATTGACTATGCCGTTATGGAAAAAGCAGACGAAATTTTTGTTTTCCCGGCTAATTTTGGATGGAGTGATTTAGGAACTTGGGGCTCACTGTTTGAAAACAAAAAGAAAGATACGAATAATAATGTATTAATAGGCAATAATATTAAAATGTATGAATCACTTAATTGTATTGTTCATACTATGCAAGAAAAGAAGGTTGTCATTCAAGGTCTTGATAGCTATATAATTGCCGAAAATAATGATACTCTTTTAATATGTAAATTAAATGAGGAGCAAAGAATTAAAGAGTTTTCTCAAGAGTAGTTTTGTATTTATAAATGAAGTAAACTGATATAGGTTTAAAACTTTCTAGAGTAAAGTTCGTTGGGATTAAAGAATAAAACTATATACTCTTTCCAGTATACATCAGCACTTATCACAATACACATAAACATATTTTTAAATTAAAATATGATTTATCTGTTTCATAGTGTGGATTATCTGTTTCACAGTGTGAAACAGATAAATAACTGTATGTTAACGATTTTAGTTGACTGTTTTTAGTCTTATTTGTAGTATCTGTTGACTGAGTTAAACCTTATTTTAAATAATTGTTGACTGTTTTATCTTTAGTCATAAATTAAGTTTACCTTTTTGTTTCGACAAGCAAGAGTAAAGATTGACTTTAGGCAAAATATATTTGAATTTATATAGAATATTACCGGTTAAATTTATATTTATTATTCGATTTAATATGTAATGTCTTAGCATACTTTTTAATCATCACAAATAATAATCTAAAGATTAAATTAATTGCATTTGTTCACTAATCGAGCTTTTATCACACAAATTGAAATGTTAGTCATTTTCACTACTCTTAAATAACCAATATAATTTTCAGATATAGATAATAAATAATCGAGGCCGAATCAATAAATAAATGATTCGGCCTCTTATATATTAAACTTCAGTAATCAATAAAGTTTTATTTTTTTATAGCTTCAATAGCCATTTCATAATTAGGTTCTTCTGTGATTTCAGGAACTAATTCGGAATAAACAATCTTTCCTTCTGGATCTATAACAACAACAGCCCTAGCAAAAAGTCCTTGCAATGGTGAATCCTCAATTAAAACACCATATTTTTTACCAAAATCTGAAAGGTTTCTGAAATCCGAAAGAGCTACAACATTTTCAATACCTTCAGTACTACAGAATCTTCCTTGAGCAAAAGGTAAATCTTTTGATATTGCTAAAACAATGGTGTTAGGTAGTGATGCAGCATGTTTATTGAACTTTCTTACAGAGGTAGCACAAACAGCTGTATCAAGGCTAGGAAATATATTTAGAATCACATATTTACCTTTTAAGTCAGATAAATTAATCAAACTTAAATCACCTTTAATCATCTCAAATCCTGGTGCATTAGTTCCTTTTTGAACAAAATCACCTGCCAATTTAACTTGGCCGCCTTTAAATTTAGTTTTTGACATAGTTCTTTATTTTTGTAATAAACACTCTATAAATTGAGTTTGTTCTATTTGTATTCTTTTTTTCTTGCTTTATTAGCTAGGAACAATACAACAAAAATACCGATAGCAATAAATATATAACCTATTTCATGGCTATATTCATTTACTGTGGCCATAAGTTTATCTTCTGGAACAAATGAGTGAAGTTGGTATCCTATTATAGCCAGAATTGCATTCCAAATTAAAGCTCCTGCTGTTGTAAATATTAGGAAAGTCGACAACTTCATTTTAGCAAGTCCAGCAGGTATAGATATTAATTGTCGTACTGCAGGAATCAGTCTGCCAATAAAAGTAGATAGAGCTCCGTTATCATCAAAATATTTTTCAGCATGTTTAACTTTATCTTCATCTATAAGGCACATGTGTCCAATTCTACTATTGGCAAATTTGTAAACAATAGGACGGCCTACAAAATATGCAAGATAATAATTAATTAATGCCCCAATATTAGCACCCAATGTTGCAAAAAATACTACAAGAAATATATTTAGTTCACTTCCTTCAGCAGCTGCTTTATAAGCAGCCGGTGGAACAACGACTTCAGATGGGAAAGGAATAAATGAACTTTCTATTGTCATTAATAATGTAATTGTCCAATAATTTAGGTTGTCAAGGCACCATTGTATAAATGCAACTGATTCCATAGTTGTTTTTATGTTTGTTGATTAATATAGAGTTTTTATTTATAATTTTTAAAAAAAGACCACCTAATAACATTTAGTAATACTCAATGTTTTGGTGGTCTTAAAATATTATAGTATTCCGTTTTATTTAATCAATTCTTATTTATTTTACTCCAAGTATCTTTCAATGAGACAGTTCTATTAAAGATTAAGTTATTTTCTGTTGACTCTTTATCAGGAGTGAAATATCCAATTCTTTGGAACTGTAAATAATCAAGAGGCTTCGATTGAGAAAGGAATTTTTCTACATAACATTCCTTCAAAACTTTTAGAGATTCTGGATTAATCATCTCTTTCATAGCTTCAAGAGCATCACAATTTTTTGCTTCACGAATAGCAGACATTTCATCTCGAGGGTTTTCTACTTTCCAAAGTCGATCATATAATCTCACCTCAGCTTTTAAGCAATGATTACAGCTAACCCAATGAAGAGTACCCTTCACTTTACGGCTGCTTCCTTCCATACCTGTTTTACTATCTGGATAGTATTCTGCATAAACTTCAATTACCTTTCCATCCTCGTCCTTCTTGCAACCTGTACATTTTACAATGTATGCATTCTTCAAACGAACATCCTGTCCAGGAGTCATACGGAAGAATTTCTTAGGCGCATCTTCCATAAAATCATCTCTTTCCATCCAAAGTTCACGACTGAATTCAATGATGTGTGAACCCGCTGTTTCATCTTCAGGATTATTGATAGCTGTCATCTCTTCAACTTTTCCTTCAGGATAGTTTGTGATGATAAGCTTAATTGGGTCAAGAACAGCCGAAACGCGAGTAGATCTTTTATTTAAATCATCACGAACAGCACTCTCTAAAAGAGCAAAATCGTTAAGAGCATCGTATGTAGTGTACCCAATTTTATCAACAAAGTTGCGTATGGATTCAGGTGAATATCCTCTTCTTCTAAAACCACATAATGTTGGCATACGTGGATCATCCCAACCATTTACAAGCTTCTCTTTTACAAGAATCAAAAGATTACGCTTACTCATTAAGGTGTAATTCAAATTTAGCTTGTTGAATTCATACTGATGTGGGCGATGATCATTCAAATCTTGTTCGTTTTTTACCCAGTCAACAAATAGATCATAAAGAGGACGGTGAGGAACAAATTCCAATGTACACAATGAATGTGTTACACCCTCAAAATAGTCACTCTGTCCATGTGCGAAGTCATACATAGGGTATGCTTTCCATGTTGTACCTGTACGGTGATGAGGAGTTTTTACTATTCTATATATAATAGGGTCGCGAAAGTGCATATTAGGGCTAGCCATATCAATTTTAGCTCTCAATACCATCGAACCCTCTTCAAGTTCACCACTATTCATCTTATTAAATAGCTCTAAACTCTCCTCAATAGGTCTATCTCTATAAGGACTATTAGTTCCAGGTTGAGTAGGGGTTCCTTTCTGTTGAGCTATCAATTCAGAACTTTGTTCATCAATATAAGCTTTTCCTTTTTTTATAAGATCAATGGCGAAATCCCAAAGTTGTTGAAAATAATCAGAGGCATAATATTCATTTCCCCAATTAAATCCAAGCCATTTTATATCTTCTTTTATAGCTTCTACATATTCTATATCCTCTTTAGTTGGATTTGTATCATCGAAACGTAGGTTGCAAATACCATTATATTTTTCGGCAATACCAAAGTCCATACAAATAGCTTTAGCATGTCCAATATGAAGATAACCATTAGGCTCTGGTGGAAAACGTGTCTGTACTTTTCCATCATTTTTACCCTCTTTAAGGTCATTCTCAACTACTTGTTCTATAAAATTAAGACTTTTCTTCTCCTTATCTTCTGTGACGTTAATATCTGTCATATTAATCCTTTTTTTGCTTTTGTGCAAAAATACATATTCTTTTTATTATCTCTCTATTTATGTGCAATATATCATTTATTTTTTTGTATTATTTTGTTTAATGTAAATCAACTTATACTCTATAAATTTTCAATCAACAATCCCAAATCTACCATTCTAATTTCTAGTTTATAAGCATAATAATTTGATTTTACTAATAAGTATGCCTACCCAACTATGGCAAATTTCTTTATTTATGATATTTTCCAAAAATTCATATTATTGAAATATTTATAAAAAAAAGATACTAAAATATACTAATATTAAAAAGAATGCTATCTTTGCATTAACAAATAGTAAAGATTTGCTTTATTTTATTTCTTAAAATAAATTAAAACTTATGTTTTATGACATGTTTTTTTATTTGGAATGTAATAAAAAAGGTAACATCTTTGCACAGTTATCCTGAAAACAATCTTTTTACCTTAAAAAAAACTAATACCTATTGAAAACTTAAAAAGAGGTCTTTGCGAAAAGACCTCTTTTTTATTTATAAGTTATTAGTTTAAAGGTATTTGCAATAGATTCTCCAATTTGTTCTTATTGAAACTTATTGAATTTCAGTAATTATAAATTATTTTATAATATTAGCTATATCCGTTAATTAAAATTCCATTATTATCGAGAAGTTCACACTAAACGCTAATACTATTATTTAATATTTTTGGTTTAATTTATACCTAAAAATTGTCCAATAGTTCCGATTTCACTATTAATTAAATAAAATTTGCTCAATCTCTTTAACTAAATGATTAACTTTGCACTTCATTTAAATATGAACATATATAATGAGCAAACTATATATAAGGACGTTTCTTTTTATTATTCTTATTTTATGTAGTACAAACATGTTTTCTCAGAAAATACATGGTGTTGTACTTGATTCAATAACTAATGAGCCTATTCCTTATCTTTCGGTTTATTATGATGGTAAGGGAGTTGGTAGCATCACTGATGATAAGGGGCACTTTTCTGTAGAAACACGACAAGGCTGGACAAAATTGACTTTTTCGGCCGTTGGATATAGGACAAAGAAAATATCTATAATTCCCGGTAGCACTAAAACATTAAATGTAAAAGTTTCTCCTGACGATATCATTCTTCAAGAAGTTGTTGTTAAACCTAAGCGTGAAAAATATTCCCGAAAGAATAATCCGGCTGTTGAGATGATGAAAAAAGTCATTTCAAGTAAACAAAATAACAAGTTAGAGGATAATGATTATTATCAATATAATAAATATCAGAAACTAAAAATGTCACTTAATGATGTGACACCTGAGATGCTTGAAAAAGGTATGTATAAAAAAATGCCTTTTTTAAAGGATCAAATAGAGTATAGCCCTGAAACAGATAAAAATATTCTTCCTATATCAGTTGACGAAACGGCTTCTCAAATCATATATCGTAAAAATCCTCGTAGCAATAAAACTATAATCAAAGGTATGAGTTCAACAGGTGTGAATGAATTATTCGCAACCGGTGATATTCTTACTACTGTTTTAAAAGACATTTTTACAGATGTAAATATTTATGATGATGATATCCGACTTCTTCAATATCCATTTATTAGTCCTATATCTTCTTCTGATGCAATTTCATTCTATAAATATTATATAATGGATACCACTTATGTTGAAAAAGATAAGTGTTTCCATTTAACTTTTGTGCCTAATAATTCTCAAGACTTTGGTTTTACAGGACATCTTTATGTATTAGCTGATTCTAGTTATGCCGTTAAAAAATGTCTTCTTAATCTTCCACAAAAGTCAGGCGTAAACTTTGTCGATAACATGAGCATTGTTCAGGAGTTTGAAAAACTGCCAAATGGTGAAAGAGTTCTCAAGGTTGACGATATGATAGTAGAGCTAAAGGTCATGAAGGTTATGCAAGGCTTTCAAGTTCGAAGAGTAACAAGATATTCGGATTATGCTTTCGATGATATACCTCAACAACTTTTTAAACGAAAAGGAAGTGAAATAAAGGAGGCGGATGCGATGATGAGAGATGATAAGTTCTGGGAACAATATCGTCAGGTTCCATTGACTCAAACTGAAAGTTCTATGGATCTCTTCGTGAAAAAACTTGAACAGATACCTGGTTTTAAATACGTGATATTTGGATTAAAGGCATTAATTGAGAATTTCGTTGAAACAGGAACTAAAGAAAACCCTAGTAAGGTTGATATAGGACCGGTTAATACAGCTATATCAAACAACTATATTGATGGTTTACGACTTAGAATGAGTGCTCAGACAACAGCCAATT
>JAEZKJ010000008.1 GCA_023415545.1 Bacteroidota bacterium | reverse complement strand
AAAGTAGCAAAAGGAATTGTTAGAACAAAAGTTACTGATTAATGTTATATATCATTAATATGAGAAGAGTCAGACCCACAATTAAAGATCCTTTTTTGACGCAGACAACTATCTTCATGATATTGGTGTTTGCGTTCATTGCTCTTTTACCTATGCTTATTGATCGTGATTTCACCCCATCAAATGAATTACGTTATCTTAGTATAGCCGATGAGGCCATTTCAAAGGGGCATATATTTGCTTTTACTTCTCATGGTGCGCCCTATGCTGATAAACCACCACTATTTATTTGGATAGTGATGTTGGGTAGGTTTCTGTTCGGTTCTCATAGTATGTTTTTCCTATCTCTGTTTTCACTTATTCCGGCTTTCATCATTGCTATAATTATGGATAGTTGGTGTGCACCTCATTTGCATATAAAAATGCGTAGTTCCGCCTTGATGATGCTATTAAGTACAGCTATGTTCATTGGCTCGGCCATTGTTATACGAATGGATATGCTAATGGCTATGTTTATTATAATTGCTTTACGCATATTTTATAGTATGGAAGAGGAGGGTAAAAATAGGAAGTTATATAGCTGGCTTTTCCCTTTCCTTGTCTTTATGGCCATATTTTCAAAAGGCCCCATTGGTTTGCTTATTCCTCTTTTTTCAACTATCGTATACCTTATTGTTACTAAGCGAGCTAATCATATCAAAATATATTGGGGATTAAAAAGTTGGGCTGTATTGCTGATACTAACTTCAATATGGTTTATTAATGTTTACATTGAGGGTGGTAAAGATTTTATATATAATCAGTTTTTCCATCAAACAGTAGGCCGTGCAGTTAACTCATTCCATCATGATAAACCAGTTTATTTTTACCTTATTAGTTTTTGGTATTCTCTTGCTCCATGGTCTATATTGATATTTTTTTCTATAATTTATAGGGTACGAGATAAAGTTAAATATCTGCCTATTGAGAAGTTTTTTATGACTATTGTTGTAACATCATTCTTACTTCTTTCGTTGATCAGTTCCAAACTCGACATATATATGTTACCGCTTTTTCCTTTTTTAATCTATATGTCTGCTTTATGGATGGATAAAGTTAATTTCAAGATTAAGTCACTCTCTTTATTGATTCCATCAATACTATTTTTAGTAGCCATAGTCGCAAATCTATATATGTTAAAGAAAAATCACTCATTAATGTTTGGACTCACGTTGCCTGCTTCAATTGTTCTATCTATTACCGGCTTAATTTCAATAACCTATCTTTGGAAGAGAAAGGTATTATTGACTATATCTACTCTATTTTTAGGATTTTATATATCAATCTTTCTATTGGGATTAAAAATTACATCTATAAATAGATATATAGGTTATAAAGATATTTGTGAGGAGATTAATTATTTTAAGAACAAGTATGATGTTGATGGGAAAATATATGTTTATAAAGTCAAGAAAGTGGAGAATATGGATGTTTACTTGAATGATGAAATAATATCTTTAAACGAGCCATTATACAAAGTTTTACAAAATAAAGCGATGATAGTTTTACCATCCGATAAGTTGCCTAATTCTCTACCTAGTGGAACAATTATTTTTAAAAACGATCCATTTGCAATAATTATAAAGAGATAATTGTAGCTTAACTAAAAAATGTCCCGAAAGTTAAATCTAGCTTTCGGGACATATCAGATATATAGGCTTAATAATCTATTTTTTTAGAAACTATTAATTACCTAAGTTTGGATTTGAGCTGATAGCTGTTGTAGGTATAGGTAAAGTATAACGAGGATCATCTTGAGAAAGTGTATATGTTGCTCCGTCGATAACCTTTTCAATAGCAGGTCGAGTAGTACGACGAAGGTCAAACCATTTATGTCCTTCGAATGCCAACTCTCGTGATCTCTCATCAAGAATTTCTGATATCAACTGCTCTTTGGTCATGTTATCGATCAATGCAACTCTAGCACTGTAACCTACACTATTGTAGCGATTAGCTATAAGTTCCTTCAATCGTGTTTTCGCTGAATCCAATTTATTCAAATGGGCAGCAGCCTCAGCCGAGTTCAGATAGTATTCGGCTGTACGGAAAGAACAGCGATATGAAGTTGAACCATCATTCTTTTTAATCTTAAGATTTGTGTCTGTGCCAACCTCAAAAAATCTTGTGTATCGAGCATCATTATCTTTGTCGTAAATAGACAATAGGGCAGGAGTAGCATAGAATGCATTAGCTGTTGTCGATGTAAATACCTTTTCATAAGCATTTATAACCTCAACTGACTGATAGTGGTTAGGCAATTTAGAATCTGAATTATTTAAATCTTCCAAATCAGATTTTACATTCAATACAGCCTCTGATAAAGAGTATGCTTTGTCCCAATTACCCATATATAGTTGAACTCTTGACTCCAAAGCATCGGCCGAAAGTGTAGTAAATCTATATGAGTATCTCTCTTCCCATTTCTCAACATTCAGGAATGTACGAGCACTGCTAATATCATCAAGAATAGATTTGTAAACTTCACCCACTGTATTACGTCCAAGAACATTTTCAAGGTCCAAATCCAGCTTCAATGGCACAGCTTTAGTTTCAGAAGCACCCTGTTTAGTATAAGGTTGACCATAAAGGTTCACAAGATTGAAATGAGTATAGGCTCTTAGTAAGTATGCCTCACCAATTATCTGGTTAATCTCTTCAGTTGAGCCATTCTCAATATCCTCCTTATTAGCTAATATAGCATTAGCGTAATATATTGTTGAATAGTAGTTGCTCCATCCGAACTCGTGTGTTGCAGGATTGCTACTTTTATCTATCCATTTTTGAACATCCGAGAAACTATTTTGGTCATAACTGTTATCTCTTACTACTGCATCCATAGTTCGCACTTCGCATACACTACGGTCGATTGTTGAAAAGTTATATGCTGTAGTGAGCAGAGAACGATATTCGTCCAATGTCTGCGGTATTACTACACCCACAGGTGTTATATCGAGGAAGCTGTCACACGATGGTAGCACTAAACTACCCATCAAAGCTAAAGCTAAATATATTTTTTTAATCATAATTCTACTCTTTAAAAATTAAGATTTAAATTGAATGTAAATGATTTTGGTATTGGTGTAGAGTATAAGTTACCCATAGATTCAGGATCCATATAGTTCTTATAGCTTGAACCAAAAACAAACAGATTACGTGCTTCAAACGCTACAGTTGCGTTATTAATTCTTATCTTGCTTAACATGTTCGAAGGGATGTTATAAGCAAGACGAATATTTTGAAGACGCACATAATTTAGATCTTTTACCCACAAATCAAGTGCACGATAAACATCAGCTCTGTCACTAAATAGTGAGTAGTCGGCCTGATAATTGTTACGTGTCAAAAGAAGTGGGAATTTACCACCTTTATTATCTTCACTCCATCTGTCAAGTATATCGGCATTAGTATTTCTACCGGTATCAAAGCCAACAACATTATATGATGGTGAAGTACGTACTTTACCGCCTGCATGGTATGAGAAGTTTACATTCAACTCCCAGTTTTTGTAGTTAAATGTATTGATAAAACCACCTGTATAAGGAGCATCGCTTGTACCTGCATAACGATATAGATTTCTCTCTTCGCTAGGACTTAAATCATATGAATAGAAACCAAGTCCTGTTTCATCCATCATTTTGTATACCTCTTCAACAGTTTTGTACTCATTGTTTTTGTCAGCAATTAAAATTCGTCCTGTCTCAGGATCTACTTTTGACTTAAGAGCGAAAATAGCACCTACAGGATAACCTTCAAGTCCTGGAGTTGTCTGTGTCTCAGGTGTCATATTTTTCAAAACTTTGTTCTTGTTGTAAGCAAAGTTGAATGTAGTATACCAAGAAAAATCTTTTGTAGCAATGTTACGAGTACGTAAATCAACTTCTATACCCTCATTCTCCATACTTGCCCAGTTGATGCTCATGCTTGAGAAACCATTTTCAAGTGGCAATGATTTTGTACCTATAAGGTCAGTACCTTTTCGGTAGTAATAATCAACATTAAAGTTTACAGCCTGATTGAATAATGCAAAGTCAAGACCTAAGTTGTATGATGTAGTTTTCTCCCAACGAAGTTTATCATTTGGAGCACTTGAAATCACAATATTGTTTTCAGATGATCCAGGCAATAGAGATATATTATTGTATTTACCTACTAAGAAAGGAGATGTATTTTTGTCGATATTTCCCTGTATACCATATGATGTACGTAAAGCAAGATTGTTTAACCAAGTAATGTCTTCCATAAAGCTCTCGTTTGATGCTCTCCATAAAGCACTTACCGAGTAAATAGGAAGATATCTATATTTCTTGTCTACACCAAACATATCTGAACCATCAAAACGGATACTTCCTCCAACAGTATATTTGTCATGGAATGTATACGAACCATTAGCAAAGAATGAAGAGAAAGCATTTACAATATATGATTTTGAGTGAAGAGGATATGCTTTTGCCTGCTCTTCATCACGGAAAATCAATGGTTTTGTAGTCAAAGTACGTGGGTCGTATCCATAGCCGGTAGAAGATTCGGATTCATACCAGTTCTTTCTGATTTCGGAACCAACCATGATATGCATATCATGGATATCGGCAAATGTATTTTTGTACTCTGCAATAGACTTCCAAGTGATTTGAGAAGTGTTTGAAGTAGCAACTCTATGTTTACCACCTTCAGGCACTACATACTTGTAAGTTTTACTAGCACTATCGTAATATCTACTGTTTTCACGTATATCACGCATAGAGTATGTATCTTTTCCTACATATTGCTCCTGTTTCGAGTCATCAAGCTGAATACCTACCTGTGAAGATACTTTCCAGTTGTCGTTGAAACGTAAATCGATATTGAATATTGAGTTCAACGATGTTGTAGTAGTAACATTATCAGTGTTGGCACGCTCTTCGAAGATATTGAAACCACGTTTCAAATCTTGTTCGTTACCACTTGCCATATCATAATCATAAACGTATCTACCATTTTCATCGTATGGATTGTAGTATGGGTTAGCTATACGTGAATAATAGATAGGGTTTGAGTAACCATAAGTATCGGATACAAATGAATTGTTCTTGCGTCGGTTTGCAAAAACAGAGACACCTAGTTTCAATATCTTATTAACTTGATAAGATGTTTTGCTTGTCAAGTTATAGCGCTCCATATCAACACCCGGCACATTACCATTCTCTTTTGTATATCCTAAAGAGTTATAGTAAGTTACTTTTTCCGATCCTCCCGACAAACTCAAGTTATACTCCTGAGTAAATGCATCTCTGAAAAGAATATCATTCCAGTTTGTATTTATTCCTTTTAGTCTGTTTATGGCATCTTGTGCCTCTGTTGAGATACCATCCCATCCATAATCTTTGTAGTTATATAGTTGGTTGTATCTGTTCAATATAGTTGCTACACCACCTTTTACAGGATATGCAGCTCCAAACATCCAGTTATCAGGTTCTCTTAAAAGCTCTAACTCAAGATTTATTTTATCTTCAGCATTCAACAGATTCAATCTATCGGTATCAAGATTTGGAGAGTATGTAAGTTTGCTGTTGAAATTTACATTAATCTTACCTGTTTTACCACGTTTAGATGTGATAACGATAACACCATTTGCTGCACGTGCACCATAGATAGCTGTTGCTGCAGCATCCTTAAGAATTGTGATATTCTCGATATCGTTAGGGCTTAAGCCTGCGATAGATGACTGGCTGATATTTGTTATATCGTTATCATTGTTTGAGTCGATTTTTGGAATATCTGTTCCTTCCAATGGTATACCATCGAGAACCCAAAGTGGATCTTGAGTACCATTAAGAGATGCAGTACCACGGATACGGATTTTTGCAGGAGCACCCGGAGCACCATTGGTGTTTGTTACCGATACACCGGCTATTTGTCCCGAAAGTGCCTGGTCAATACTTTTACTTGCACCAAGAATAGCGTCCGACATCTCCACTTTAGAGATGGCAGCAGTAAGTCTTCTCTTTTCCAAAGTTTGGTAACCTGTTACAACTACCTCGCCTAAAGCCTGAGAAGCAGAAGCAAGGATAATTTTATAATCGTTTTTGCCCGGTTGTAGTTTTACACTCTGTTCAGTGTATCCGATATAGCTACATACTAATTTATCTACATCACTTGAAACAGAGATAGAGAACTTACCATATATATCAGTAATAGTGCCCAAATTATTTAAATCGGAGTTTGCACTGTTTTTATCTTTAACCTGAGCTGTGATTGTTGCACCAATCAGTGGTTCATCGTCATCAGCAGAAATAACAATACCTGTTATTGTCCTAAAATTGTCATTAGCAAAGGCAAAAGATGTAATTAATAGGCATAAAAATATGCTTAAAACTTTTTTTGTCATTTGTTAATTAATTGAGTTATAATATTATTTTATTCCTAAAGCAGTGTTGATACGCATAATCATATCTTCATAATGATAGCGTGTTGCTGTATCAGATGTGTTTACTCTTGATTGCAACAATGTTTTGATTCTTTTTAGCTCACCTCTTTTTACCGAAATAGCATCCGAGATACGATTTAATTGTGAACCATAAAAGTTAAGAACTCTACCTGCTCCCATACGATTTTTGTCACGTATAGCTGCTCTCTCCGAGTTATGTAAGCTACAGTAGTGATCGCAGTGGTCAATCAAAAAATGATCATCTGCCAATTTTTTGTTTATCTTAACTCCTTCGTTTTCAGCCGCTGCTGTCATTAAAGCATCCAAGAAGTTTTTCTGTAGAGAACGTTCCATAACTGTAGGAATACCACCTTTTTCTGTTACTCGGAATATCGCTTTATGAAGCATATCCATGAACTCAACAAGAGTGAATGCATTTTTCCCATTCTCCAATTCATTTTCTGTGATTCTCACTAAACGGTTATTGTTAAGCAAATCCCATAGGATATATGCTTGTGCATTTTTAAGAATCTGTTTTGGAGAGTTCTCTTGCAAACCTACAGGTGTGTTTTTTATAAGATATGTGTAGTTGCCTACTTCTGTATCGAATAACCAAGCAGGGTAGGTCAATACCTCATCGATCAGAAATTGAAGAGCTTTTTTCTGTCTCTCTTTTTCAACAAAAGTATAGGTTTTTACACCATCACCCACAGTAGTATTTTCTATATATATACCACCAATATTAGCTAAAACATGATATAGATAGTTGTTCCATTGATTAATAACAGCATAGTATAAACGAGAAGCATCAGCATACGTTTGACCTTTCTCACCTGTTGTAGTCCATTCAATAATTTGTGGAACAATACGTTTCAAATTGTTGATGCCAAGGATAGATGATTTTATTATATCATCACCAAGGTCTTCATTTTGAGCACGAGGATCGACAGCATCACGCACATCTTGTGCTTCGCTGAATTTATATATTCTATCATTATGCTTTGCTAAAAAATCGGCCAATATATCTTTCTCCTCTTCAGGAGTCTCTTTCCCATACCAACGATAACCATATTCAATAGCAAACATATCATATGGTCCAATATTTGGAGATAGTACCTTTACACCATCACCCGGTTGTGCAACATAGTTAAAACGTGCATAGTCCATAATTGATGAGGCTGTAGAAGCCATCTTTGTGGTAAATGTTTCCGAACGTAATGAGTCGGTTTGGAAAGCCCAAGAGCCCATCATGTTATGACGCAATCCTAAAGAGTGTCCTACCTCATGGCAAGCAACAAATCGAATAGCATCTCCCATTAGCTCTTCCGGAAGATTCACACCACGTGCTGAAGGGTTAACAACCCCAGTTTGTACAGTAATCCACTCACCAAGCATTGAGAGTACATTATGCCACCACATTATATCAGCCTCCAATATTTCTCCCGAGCGAGGATCAAGTAGTGAAGGCCCCATAGCATTACGCTTTTCAGAAGCTGCATATGTTAACACAGAGTAGTTTACATCATCAACATCAATATGCATGCTATCATTCAATTCGATAGCTTTGATGGCATTTTTAAAACCTGCTTTTTCAAAAGCTATCTGCCAATCTTCAATACCTTTTTTAATATATCGACGCCATTGACGAGGCGTTGAATTATCTATATAAAATATGATAGGTTTTACAGGCTCTACCAATTTACCATTTAGATAAGCTTCACGCTCTTCAGCCTTTGGTTCCAAACGCCAACGAGTGATAAGCTCTTTTTTCTCTACCCTCTGTTGTTTGTCCGAGAAACTTAACAGGGGATTTGTGAAATAACCTATTTTCTGATTATCCAATCGACCTACCATCACATCCTGAGGTAGTAACATTATTGATGTGCTGGTTTCGACTGTTACATATACAGTAGTAGTACCTTCTGTAACCCTTGTGGTAAGTTCAGAATATGCAACAACATTATTATCGAAAGATTTGATTTTATCAATTTTCGATAACTTCTTTATGGAAGATGTTCCAAGATTTATATTTGTAAATACGTTGTTAATACTTGTTTCAGTACCATCGAATAGTTCATTTACTTTTACAAGTACAGATGTAGAATCATCTTTTACTGCCTCTACTTTTAAAGTTGCAATTAAAGGTGATATAAAGTTATTCTCAACTGATTTGTAAATAGCATCTTCTGTAGAAGAGAGTGGTAAAGGTCGTTGCTGGCGTATTGATAGTTTTGAGCCTTTTTTGTCCCACTCTAATCTAATCATCTGGTTTTCGTAGTTTACTCCACGGTTAACACCGGCTTCATTTAGCTCTTTAGGAACTCTTTGAAGCTTGTTAACAACAAGTAAATCACGGCCTATGGTTGACGCTGGTATTTCAAAATAGTAGTCACCACCCTTCTTCACTACTGAGAAGAGACCTTTATTTATATTACTACTATCGGAAACAATTTTTTCAAATTCACTTTTTACCTTTACTTCGGGTTCTGTAATTTTCTTTTTACTCTTAAAAAACCAACTTTTCTTTACATTGTCAATAGGTTTTGCTTCTAAATTTGTTGGTAGACAACAAAAAAAAACGGCTATGACCACTGTCATACCCAATTTAATAATGTTCATAAATTGTGCTTGGTTTGGGTTTTAATATTTTACAAAAGTAGAGCTTTTAAACGATAAATCCTAAATTTTTGTTTCTCTTATCATAAATTATAGTGATTTTGACATAAAAACTGCATATTTTCTTATAAATAGCTCATTATTTTGCTCTTTATTCTCTTTTTAAACTATAATATTTAGTAATTATTATTGTCATTTAATGAAATGATAATGCCTTCAGAATAGATTTAATATATATCTATTCATAAGGCGTTAACTTAAAAATGTATATTAATATTGATAACTCTATTCTTTAGTTTTATTTAACATTTTATTAAATCCCGGACGATATTTTTAAGTAACGTTTAGTCTCTTTCCAAACATCATAATTGAATCATGAGCGCATGATGTAGTCGATAATTTCTTTCCGGTAATTAGTTCAATAGCTTCTGCATAAAGATGTTCGCTCTTAGATTTAACGAATTCCTATCCACACTCTTATATAGTACTTAGCCGTTGTTACTGATACTTCGAGAATACGGTAGAATCCGTACAATCATAATTGGTCTGTGATAATTCGTTTAATACCTCTATCACGCATTTTATCAGTTCTTACTCAGATTCTCTAGTCATAACAGGAAAATACATTAATTATTTAATTGATAATCAATCAATTGTAGAAGAAGTCTACAAGAATTTTATTGTTATCCCTAATAAATTTCCATCTGACAGCCATATTCTAAAATAAGTCCTTCTATTTTACATTACGACAATTCTCAATTCCCAGCAGTGGAGCTTCCAGTCAAGAGACATTTTTAATCGCTTATCCATAGATCTGTTACATTTTAATCAAACAAGTCCCATCCATAAATTAAGTTTCATAATTATGAAATAAGGTTTTTGATAAATCTTTATATTTGCTTTTCATTTTATTCAAACAAACATATCTAGTCAATTTATGGAAACGATAAAAAATTCAATATTAAGCATAGATATAGCAGAACATGGTGCTGAACTGCAAAGCATTAAAAAAGACGGAAAAGAATATTTATGGCAAGGTGATGCCAAATTTTGGGGTAGACGTTCACCGGTATTGTTTCCTACCGTGGGACGTGTTTGGAACAATGTTTATCGTCATGAGGGAATAAGCTATGAGATGGGGCAACATGGTTTTGCTCGTGACATGGATTTCCAATTAGTTAGCAAAGAAGAAGATAAGATTGAGTATGTGTTGGAAAGCACACCTGAAACTTTGGCGAAATATCCTTTTACATTCCGTTTACATATCGGATATCAATTGATTGAAAACGAAGTGATTGTCAAATGGCGTGTGGAAAATTTAGGTAAGAGTGAACTCTATTTCCAGATTGGAGCGCATCCGGCATTTTATTTCCCAAACTTCGATCCTACAACATCAGATCGTTGTTTCTTTGCGTTCGATGAAACCAAAAATCTACAATATATCTGTCCGGTAGAGAAGGGTTGTGTTTCGCCGGATATACATACTTTGCAACTGAATGAAGAGGGATTAATGCCGATTGATATTCATTCTTTCGACTGTGACACCTATATTTTTGAAAACAAACAGCTCAAGAAAATCACCTTGTTGGATAAAGCCAAAGTTCCCTATCTTAGTTTGGCGTTCGACACTCCATTGGTAGCCATCTGGTCGCCAACTAAAGAGCATCCAGATTGTCCATTTATCTGTATCGAACCTTGGTTTGGTCGTTGTGATGCTATTGGTTACGAAGGGGAATTCAAAGAAAAAGATTGGATGCAAACCTTAGCT
>JAEZKJ010000099.1 GCA_023415545.1 Bacteroidota bacterium | reverse complement strand
TTTATTTCATAAATCAAAGGGATTTATAAAAATAATAATTATAGTGTTGCTATTATTTAAACTATTGATACAAAGAGTGTTTACAAAAAAAGGTTCGACATAACGCCGAACCTTTTATAAGTTGTATATATTACTGTTTACTTAGCAACTTTTTCAAGTCTCTTCATAATTGAGAATATGAATAGAGCAGATACAAGGCAACATACTATAAGTACACTCCAAACCATCCACAACTGCATACCACCCCAAAGATAACCAATGATTGCAACAAGATAGTTACCGATGGCAGTAGCTACGAACCACATACCCATCATTGCACCTTTGTATTTTGGAGGAGCAACTTTAGAAACAAATGAGATACCCATTGGTGAAAGAAGCAACTCGGCAAAAGTTAGGATAAGATATGTAGAGATCAACCAGTTTGGTGAAACAAGAAGATCCTGAGATATACCATTAGCTGCAACAGAATTAGGTGTTGGAAGTCCTATAGAACCAATTGCAAGTACAACGAAACCTAGTGCTGCGATAATCATACCAATACCAATTTTACGTGGTGCAGAAGGTTCTTTTCCTTTCTTCGATAATGAACCAAATACAGCAAGTGAAACAGGTGTCAATGCAACAACGAAGAATGGGTTGAACTGTTGGAATATCTGTGGTAATATTGGAAGTGTTGGATCCATTGTACTATAGTTAATTCCAAGAACAATTAAAGCCAAAGTTGCGATAACTGCAGCTATACCTTTACCTTTTGCTGTTTTTGATTGGAAAATAGCGAAACCTGAGTATACTGTAATAATTATAAGTACAAGATTCCAAACGCTAAATCCAAGACGATTAATGCCGGTCACACTATCTGCTGTATAGTCACGAGCAAAGAATGTCATTGTAAGACCATTTTGGTGGAAAGCCATCCAGAAGAATATAACTACAGCAAAAACAAGCATCAAAGCAGTGATTCTTTCACGTGTTTGAGCTGGTGTCAACTCCTCTTCTTGTACATTAGCTGCTTTTTGCTGTTTTGAGTTATAGTCAGCACTCTTGAATGTAGAACGGAAAGCTACATAAATTATCATTGATACGATAAGTGAAATACAAGCTACTCCAAAACCATAGTTGTAAGCTTCTGAAAGTTTATCAATGTATGAAGTACAGAATGTAGCCATATCACCGGTGAACTGTTGTGCCTCTTTTAGTGCTTCAAGTTTTGCAGCACCATCTGTTTGGATTGTACCGTCAAGGAACTGGTGAGCAAGTGCAGGGATTTCAGATGAATAGGTGAAATTTGATTTTGCAAGTACCCAGTTTGTTACTGCTGTAGCAGCTGTTGGAGCAAAAAGAGCACCGATATTAATAGCCATATAGAAAAGGCTGAAAGCAGTATCGCGTTTTGATCTGTACTCGGGTGCATCATAAAGATTACCTACCATTACCTGAAGGTTACCTTTGAAAAGTCCTGTTCCACATGCTATTAATGCCAAAGCACCAAACATTGAGAATAAACCAGCTTGACCAGCCATAGGAATAGCTAAACAAACATAACCAAGGAACATGATTATTATACCTAAAGTAACCATTTTTCCATAACCGAACTTGTCGGCTAAAAGACCACCTATTAGTGGTACAAAATATACTGCTGCAAGGAAACTTCCGAAAATAGTAGAGGTCTCGGCTGCAGTAAAACCAAACTTAGCCTGCAGGAATAGCGTAAAAATTGCAAGCATTGTGTAGTAACCAAAGCGCTCACCTGTATTGGCAAGAGCTAAAGCATATAAGCCTTTGGGCTGTCCTTCAAACATAGATTTTTATAATTTAATTGATTATATTATGATTTTACGCAAATATAATATATTTTTAGTCAAGATTCTAGTATAATAATACAGATATTAAACCATTTTATGTTTATTTGTTTTCATACAAAAAGTTATACATTACCTAAAAAAGTTCGCATATTTCTGCTTTACTCTCTTTAATTAAATCTTCAGGTGAAATTTTAATCTGTAATCCACGCACTCCTGCACTGACATAAATAAATGGAAAAATATTACACGTTGTGTGAATATATGTTGGAAAATGTTTCTTCATTCCTATTGGTGAACATCCTCCGCGTATATAACCTGTTATAGGGAGTAGATCCTTCATGGCTATAAGAGCACAACTTTTATTACCTGAGACTTTTGCAGCCTTTTTCAAATCAACTTCATGTTCTCCAGGAATAATGCATACAAAATAGCCTGTTTTATCTCCCTGTAACACCAATGTTTTGAACACCTGTTCTACATCTTGACCAAGACTTTGAGCAACATGAATGGCACTGAGATCATTCTCGTCGACCTCATATGGTATTAATTCATATTTTACTTTAGCCTTGTCGAGTAGCCGAGCTACATTTGTTTTAGAAATTTTCTCTTTCATAAAAACCTTAAGTTTTTAACTTATAGTTTATCAGGATTTTTTCTTATTAATAGAGTTATAATGTTCAAGTTCACTCTTTATAAATCTTGCAGTCTCCCCTTTCTGACTCTTTGCCACCTCTTCAGGAGTACCTGTAACAAGGATTTCTCCGCCTCCTTTACCACCTTCAGGACCCATATCGATGATATAATCAGCCATCTTTATCACATCAAGGTTATGTTCGATGACGATAACTGTATTTCCTTTGTCTACAAGTTTGTTGAGTACATTCATTAAAACTCGTATATCTTCAAAATGCAGACCTGTTGTCGGTTCATCGAGAATGTACAAAGTATTTCCTGTATCACGTTTTGAAAGTTCAGTAGCTAATTTTACTCGCTGGCTCTCACCACCGGAAAGTGTTGTTGAAGGTTGTCCAAGTTTGATATATCCAAGACCAACCTCTTGTAGTACCTTTATTTTATTTAAAATCTGTGGCACATTTTCAAAAAACTCTACAGCTGCATTAATTGTCATATCAAGAACATCAGCAATAGACTTTCCTTTATATCTTACTTCCAATGTTTCACGGTTATATCTTTTTCCATGACAAATTTCACAAGGTACCAATACATCAGGAAGGAAATTCATTTCAATGGTTTTGTAGCCATTACCACTACATGCCTCACAACGTCCTCCACTAATATTGAAAGAGAAACGTCCGGCTTTATAACCCCTTATTTTTGCCTCAGGTAGAGCTACAAAGAGGTTACGTATATCCGAGAATACACCGGTATATGTGGCAGGATTAGAACGTGGTGTTCTTCCTAAAGGTGATTGGTCAACGTCTACAACTTTATCTATATTATCGATGCCTTCAATAGAATCATATGGCAAAGGATCTTTTAGTGATCGATAGAAATGTTGTGAAAGGATTGGATGTAAAGTGTCGTTTATCAGTGTAGATTTTCCACTTCCTGACACTCCGGTAACACATATCAACTTACCAAGTGGAAATGTTGCATCTACATTTTTAAGGTTATTCCCTTTAACACCTTTAATAGTGATAAATTTTCCATTACCTTCTCTCCTCTTTTCAGGAACGTCAATTTGCATCTCCCCGTTAAGATATTGAGCTGTTAAAGTGTTCTGTTTCAACATTTCATCCGGTGTTCCTTGAAATACTACTTCACCTCCAAGACGTCCTGCTTTAGGACCCATGTCGACAACATAATCCGATGCAAGCATCATATCTTTGTCATGTTCTACAACAATGACAGAGTTACCTCCATCACGAAGTTTTTTAAGCGAGTTTATTAGTCGTATGTTATCTCTTTGATGAAGACCTATACTTGGCTCATCGAGAATATAAAGAACATTTACAAGTTGTGAACCAATCTGAGTTGCAAGGCGTATACGTTGGCTCTCTCCTCCTGAAAGCGATACAGAACTACGATTCAGTGAAAGATAGTCCAATCCAACATCTAAAAGGAATGTCAGTCGGGAACGAATTTCTTTAAGAATTTCTGTAGCTATTATACGCTGTTTCTCCTCAAGATGTTGATCCACATTTTCCAACCAACTATAAAGCTCGCTAATATCCATATTTGAAAGCTCAAAGATATTTTTGTCATATATCTTATAGCTTAATGCCTCTTTGTTTAGGCGTGCACCTTTACAATCAGGACAAATATCACTCTTTGCAAACTGATCGGCCCACTTTTGAGCTGTAGCAGATGCATCTTTTTCCTGCATCATCTGTATATATTTCACTATACCTTCAAATTCAGTGAAATAGTCAGATGAGGTATGAATAAGAGAACTTTTTATCTTAATTCTTTCATCCGAGCCATATAGAATTTCATCTATGGCATCATCTGTTATCTTCTTTAATGGCGTTTTAAGCGTAAAGTCATATTTTTCCAATATTGCCTCTATCTGCCAAAATATCATTGCATTCTTAAATTTACCCAATGGAGCTATACCTCCTTCATAAATAGAAAGAGACCTATCGGGTATTACCTTATCAATATCTATAAGGTTTACATATCCTAAACCTTTACATCGTGGACATGCACCTTGTGGAGAGTTAAATGAAAAGTTGTGAGGAGCAGGCTCTTTATATGAGGTACCACTGATGGGGTCCATTAATCTCTTACTATAATGTTTTATTACATTATTTTCAGCATCATATATCATTATAAGCCCATCACCCTGTTGCATTGCTATAGCAATACTCTGTTTAAGTCGTTTATTATCATCATCAGTTCTCTCTTCAACAACCATTTTATCAATGACAACCTCAATATCGTGATTCTTATAACGATCTAATTTCATTCCATGAACAACTTCTTGTATCTCTCCATCTACACGAACATATAGATAACCTTTTTTACGGATATTCTCGAATAGCTCTTTGTAATGACCTTTACGAGTTCTAACAAGTGGAGCAAGAATGAAAATTTTCTTTCCTGCATAATCATTATGAATGAGGTTTACGACCTGTTCCTCAGTATATTTTATCATTTTCTCACCCGTGATGTATGAATATGCTATACCGGCACGAGCATAAAGGAGTCGAAGATAGTCGTATATTTCAGTAGTTGTCCCTACTGTAGAACGAGGATTTTTATTTGTAGTCTTCTGTTCGATAGATATTACAGGACTGAGTCCGGTAATTTTGTCGACATCAGGTCGTTCCATACCACCCAGAAAGTTACGGGCGTAGGCCGAAAAGGTCTCAATATATCTTCTTTGTCCTTCAGCAAAAATTGTATCAAATGCCAATGAAGATTTACCACTACCGCTAAGTCCGGTAATAACAGTAAGGCTATCACGAGGAATTTGTACATCTATATCTTTAAGATTGTGAACTCTTGCTCCAAGAACATCAATCATCTCTTTTCCATCATTCATAATTTAAACTCACACTTTAAAGTAGGCAAAATTAATGTTTCCCGTCGAATATTTTTATTAAAAAGAGTAATAATATCTCTATTCTTAGTTAGTAATGTGATTAGATAGGTTTTTTTTGTACTTTTGTATAAATAAACGATAGGTAAAATGAAATTTTTAAAAGCATTATATTTTTCTACTTTGCTCTCTTCGTGTGCAGCAAATTTATTAGCTCAAAATGCTTCCAATAATCTCTTTACTCATACAGTGACTCCTGGAGAAAGCCTTTACTCTATTGCTACGATGTACAATGTATCTGTAGATGAGATTGTTGATCTTAATCCCGGTAGTGAGATAATATTAAGAAGTGGATCGGTATTGAAGATTCCACAGAAAAATGTTGTTGAGCAAAAGAAACTATTCCATACCATCCAACAAGGTGAGACTCTTTATAAATTAACAGTAAAATATGGTATTACTGCTTCAGAGATTTGTAATGCAAATCCGGGACTTAGCGCCGATCATTTTAAAGTTGGTCAGGTAATAGTTATACCTACATCTTCTGCTGATAATTCATCAATATTAGCAAATAATAAAACCAAGAGTCCGAATGTTGTATCTCCTAAAAGTAAACAGGAAAAGTCATATCGAGAGATGCACAGAGTGGAAAAGAAAGAGACCATTTTTAGTATAAGTAAACTTTATAATATTTCGGAACAGGAATTGGTTGATGCTAACCCTGAATTAAAAGATGGTAAACTTAAAAAAGGTATGTTTTTAAGAATACCAAATCCAATAAAACTTATTACTAATAATGTCCCTTCAGATAGTGAACTTTTTATTAAAAGTAAAGCTTCATCACGTAAGTTTGCTAAAGTAAAGGCAGCCTTACTTCTACCCTTTATGACTAAAGGGGAAAGTAAAGATGAGCAATCGAAAATGGTTGAATATTATGAGGGTTTTCTTTTAGCAGTAGATAGTTTAAAGAGACAGGGATACTCTTTCGAAATTCATACTTATGATACATCTAATGATGTTGCCTCTTTGCAAAAAGTACTTGCAAAGAAAGAAATGAAAGATATGAATATTATTTTTGGACCTGCTTATCATGAACAAGTAAGAGTTGCCAGTGAGTTTGCCAAAAAGAATAATATTCGACTTGTAGTACCATTTACATCTAAAGGTAATGAGGTGTTTTCGAATCCTGATATATATCAAATAAATACTCCTCAGTCATACCTTTATTCAGAAGTTTACGATCATTTTATTAAGCAGTTCCCTAACTCGAATGTTATATTCCTTAATACAGGTGTCGGTAATGGTGATAAGGCAGAGTTTATTAGCGGCTTGAAGAGTGAATTGAGAAATAATAACATTTCTTTTAGTGAACTTACAGGTGATGCTATTATTCCTGAAGCCATAAAGGCTGCTATGAATCCTCAAAAGGATAACATTTTTATTCCTCTCTCATCAAGTAATACTGCTTTAATAAAGTTACTTCCTCAGCTTGTTGTTACAACACGAGAGAATCCGGAATATAGCATAAAACTTTTCGGTTACCCAGAGTGGCAGACCTACACTGCGGATCATCTATCAAGTTTTTATGAACTAGATACATACTTCTATACATCTTTCTATACAAACAATCTATTCCCTGAAGCAGTTAATTTCTCTTCACTATATAGAAAGACATATGGGAAGATTATGGCTAACACATATCCTAAATATGGTGTTTTAGGTTTTGATACAGGTTATTTCTTTTTAAAAGCTCTTTCTCAATATGGAAATCAAGCAGAAGAGAACATATCTAAAGTGAATGTCACTCCTATTCAAACAGGCTTTAAATTTGAAAGAGTAAACAATTGGGGAGGTTTTATAAATAAAAAGGTAATCTTTGTACATTTGACAAAGAATTATGAACTTATTAAAATGCATTTTGAATAATGAATAAACTATTGGCTGCTGCGCTGATAATTCTTGGAACATTCTGCTCACAAAATTCATATGGGCAGCTATTTGATCAGAGAAATAATTTATCTGTAGGTTTTAATGGTGGAGTAAATTTAAGCTCTATAGATTTTAATCCTAAGGTAGAACAAAAAGGACTTATGGGAAAATCTTTTGGAGTAACGGCGAGATATAACTCTGAAAAATACTTCAAGATGTTATGTGGATTACAAGTTGAGATAAACTATTCACAAAGAGGTTGGGAAGAGAAGATGGATGAAAATAGTACTGATTATTATAGAAAAGTATTAAACTATGTAGAAATACCTCTTTTGGCTCATCTTGCTTTTGGGAAAGATGCTTACGACAAAGGATTACAGTTTTTCATTAACTTAGGACCATCTGTTGCATTTCTAATCAGCGAAAAAGAAGATAAGACTCCTGGATTGGATTCATCAGATCGTCCTAATAGTTCGTCTAAAGTTTATAATGTTAAACTCGATAAAAAATTTGATTATGGTCTTACCGGTGGTGCCGGTTTAGAACTTAGCACAAAGATTGGTCATTTCCTTTTGGAAGGAAGATATTATTTCGGCCTTTCAGACATTTTTAATGCAGGAGTAAAAGATTACTATAGTCGTTCAGCAAATACCTATTTTGGAGCACGAATGACATACCTTTTCGATTTAAAAAGATAATAGGAATAGGTAATTAAAAAATTAGCAAAAAAAGTAGCCTTCAGAATATTCTGAAGGCTACTTTTTTATCTATTTAAAAACAGATTTATCGTAATCTATCATAAGCTTTAACAAGCATCTCATCCTTACCAATAGCTCTTACTGCAAGCCAGCTTAATATAATATTAATAAAAGGTAGGCATATAGGCCAATTGAGTGCAAAACTCTCTTTATCGCTTTTTAAAATAAATAAGAAAGCAATAAACGATGCATAATAACCAACATTAAGAATAATGTTGAAAATAGACAAACGGATTTGTAACATTCTTTTTTTGAAAAGGAATATTGTAACAAAAGAGATAAGTGCAGACAATATCAATATAATAAATAGAGCCCATGGTGCATAATCTTTCACTCCATCAGCTTTGCTGATATATAGATTGAAGAATTCCGATATAGAACTGCCATCAATGAATGATCCTATAGGAAGGAATAGGCATGTCACAGAAAGTATGGTGACAATAAGTAGATAAATCGTTTGAATACGTTGTATCATAACTATTAAATTTAACTGTTTTCAAAAAAATAAGGCCGTTCCAACAGGAGCGGCCTAAATTAAGAAATGACCTATTACTGTAATTTCTCTTTTTCTTTAGAAGGATTACGATAATAAACTTTACCTTCTTCGTACTCCTGTGCAGCAATCAATGTAGGCTTTGGGAGTTTTTCGTAATATCGAGAAATTTCAATCTGTTCTCTATTTTCAAAGACCTCTTCAAGATTATCGTTGTATGAAGCGAACTCCTGTAACTTCTTTGAAAGATCGTTCTTCATCTCAACAGCAATCTGATTAGCACGTTTACCAATGATAGCTACAGTTTCATATACATTACCCGTATCTTTACATAAATCCATCATATCACGGGTGATGGTATTTGAAGGAGCATTTGTCTTTTTGTAATCCATAATCTATTACTTATTTAATTTTCGTTAGTTTCTTTCACATATTTTCTTGCGTCCTTGAATATATTGTTAGCCTCCTTAAGATATTTACTATCCGGATACTCGTTCTTAAACGCATAATATTCATCAATTGTTTCGCGCATACGTTCTTCTTGTTTTTCAATAACACTCTCCTTTGCAAGTTTGTGTTTTGCTCTAAGAAGAAGTATAGACAACTCTTCGCGCATTTGTGTATAAGGGTAATCTTTTAAGGCATTCTGTACTGTTGTGATACAAGCTTGATAGTTGTTACCATTTATACGCATGTCCGAAGTGTATGAAGCATTACCGGTATACGAACCTAAATTATAATATAGTTTAGCTGCTTGGTAATCCTTCTCTACAAGTTTATCCTGTAAGTCGAACATCATCTGTTGAGCATCCATTTTGTTTTTGCTCTCAGGGAAATATTCACAGAATAGTTGAAGTTCATTAATAGCCTTGTAAGTACTTGATTGGTCTAAACGAGGCTCAGGAGTATCAAGGAAAAGTGCTTTTCCTGAATAAAAACGAGCTTGCTCAGTAAATGTACCACGAGGATATGTTGTATAGTAAGTATTGAAATAATGTTGAGCAGTAATGTAATCTCCCTGATTATAATATGCCATTGCAAGCATATATAGTGATTCCTCAGCTTGATTTGTACCTTTTAAGATTGTTATAAGCTCTTCCAAAAGGGTTGCAGCTTTCGTGTTTTCACCCTTCGCAAAGTAACTTTTTGCTGCTTCATATTTGTATTCGTAGTCTGTGCTTTTGATAACTTTGTTATAATCACCACATGATGTTAAAACAACTGATCCTGAAACAAGAGCTACTATTATATATTTCTTCATACTATTAAAATAATTGTGCAAATTTACTTGTTTAAACCGAATAATACAATAAGTTATATATTTTTTAATATTTTATTATCGGCTAATACTCTTTTTATCGATGAATATATGTTATAAAAGAAATAAGCAGTAATTTTACCTTTAATATTCAACAATTGATATATGGAATTTCAACTTATTTCAGATTATAAACCTACAGGTGACCAACCTCAAGCCATAGCTGAACTTACTGAAGGATTAAAACAGGGCGTACCTGCTCAAACCCTTTTGGGAGTTACCGGCTCGGGTAAGACCTTTACTATTGCAAATGTAATAAAAAACATAAATAAACCTACTCTAATTTTAAGCCATAACAAAACATTGGCTGCACAATTATATGGTGAGTTTAAAAGTTTTTTCCCAAATAATGCTGTTGAATATTATGTATCATATTATGATTACTATCAACCCGAGGCATATATTCCTTCGACCGATACATATATTGAGAAGGATTTGGCTATAAATGATGAGATAGATAAACTACGTTTGGCTGCTACTTCTGCCCTACTATCGGGTAGAAAAGATGTTATAGTAGTATCGTCTGTTTCCTGTATTTATGGTATGGGTAATCCTTCGGATTTTTACAATAATGTCATTGATATATCAAAAGATAAACCATTTGATAGAAATAAATTCCTTACCCGCCTTGTCGAGAGCCTATATGTAAGAAATGATATTGACTTGAATAGAGGTAACTTTCGTGTTAAAGGTGATACTGTAGATATATATTTAGCCTATGCTGATCATCTGTTACGAGTGATTTTTTGGGGAGATGAGATAGAGAGCATTGAAGAGGTAGACCCAATATCAGGAGTAAGAATAGCAGAGTTTAATGAATATAAGATTTATCCTGCTAACCTATTTATGACTACAAAAGAGAGTCAACTTCAAGCAATATATAAAATTGAAGATGACATGCATAAAGAGGTTGCTGAGTTGGAAAAAGAGGGCAAACTTTATGAGGCAAAACGACTGCAGGAACGTGTATCGTATGATATGGAGATGATTCGTGAGTTGGGACACTGTTCAGGTATAGAGAACTATTCAAGATATTTTGACGGCCGAGAGCCTGGAACACGCCCCTACTGTCTGCTTGACTTCTTTCCTGATGATTATCTTATAGTAATTGATGAGAGTCATGTTAGCGTACCTCAAATTCGTGCAATGTATGGTGGTGATAGAGCAAGAAAATCTAATCTTGTGGAATATGGTTTTAGAATGAGATCAGCATTTGATAACAGACCACTGAAATTTGAAGAGTTTCATGATTTGGCTAAACAGGTGATATATGTTAGTGCTACTCCGGCTGAATATGAACTTCAAGAGAGCGAAGGTATTATTGTGGATCAGGTTATACGTCCTACCGGATTGCTTGATCCTATTATAGATGTGCGCCCAAGTTTGAATCAGATTGATGATCTTATGGAGGAGATACAGCAACGCATAGATAAAGAAGAGAGAGTGCTTGTAACCACTTTAACTAAAAGAATGGCTGAAGAGCTTACTGAGTATCTTCTTAATCATGACGTGAGATGTAACTATATACATAGTGATGTTGATACATTGGAGAGAGTGAAGATTATGGATGATTTGCGCCAAGGAATTTATGATGTATTGGTCGGTGTAAATCTTCTTCGTGAAGGATTGGACCTTCCTGAAGTCTCTTTAGTTGCTATTTTAGATGCTGATAAAGAGGGGTTCTTACGCTCTCATCGTTCACTTACTCAAACTGCAGGTCGTGCTGCACGTAATGTAAATGGTAAAGTGATAATGTATGCTGATAAGATAACTGACAGCATGCAGAAGACAATTGATGAGACCAACAGAAGAAGGGAGAAACAGATGGCTTATAATGAAGCTAATGGAATTACTCCTCAACAGATAGTTAGAGCAAGAAATGTTGCTCTTCTTGGTGGCTCGAATGATAATAGTGCTGAGATAGCAAAACCAAAGAGTCTTGCTAATGCATATATTGAACCTGAAAAGGTGGATATTGCTGCAGATCCGGTTATGAACTATATGAGCAAGGCTCAAATGGAGAAATCTATTGAGAGGACAAGAAAACTTATGCAAGAAGCTGCCAAGAAATTAGATTTTATAGAGGCTGCTCAATATCGTGATGAGCTTCTTAAGATGGAAGATATGCTTAAAGATAAGTGGGGATAATAAAAAATTAAATCCCCTCCTCTTTCTCAATAATTCTTGCCGTTTCTACTTTTTCTATTCTGGAACGAAGCATAGGCATTTCTGAACGCCTAATTCTCAGTTCAATAGAGCAATCCATATCGTATGATTGGGAGATGATTTGTGGAGAAAGATCTTTTACGATCTTCATAATATCATTCATAAATGGGTATTCAAACATCACCTTTATATTATCGTCTACAGTTTTTTCTATAATTTCGCACTGGGCAATAGCTTCTGCTGCAGCCTCTTTATAAGCAACAATAAGTCCACTTGTGCCCAACTTTATTCCTCCGAAATATCTAACAACAATAACAAGAATATTAGTAAGCAAATTGGAGTTTATCTGACCTAAAATAGGCCTTCCCGCTGTTCCTGAAGGTTCACCATTATCATTAGCTCTGAAATCTTTCCTCTCATGTCCAAGCATATATGCATAACAGAGATGACGAGCATCATAATACTTCTTTTGATATGTTTCAATAATCTCTTTTATCTCTTCATGAGTAGTCACAGGAAAAGCAATAGCTATAAACTTACTCCTTTTTTCTGTATATATAGCTTGTGATATATCGGCAATGGTTTTATATGTATCTTCTTGAATAGTGCTCATAGAATATGTTTTGCTATATATGCGCAAGCCTGTGCATCGGCAAGTGCATTATGGTGATTAAATTCTCTGAAGCCAAGAAAACTGGCAACGGTATGTAATTGATGATTTGGAATCTCCTTAATTTTCCTAGAAGCTTGATATGTACAGTGAAATTCATAATCAGGATAATCCATACAGTACATTTTGAAAAGCGCTTTAAGGCAACTTTCATCAAAAGCTTTATTGTGAGCTACAAGTGGAAGTCCTTCAATCCTTGGCGCTATCTCTTGCCATACTTGTGAAAAATGAGGAGCATTCATAGTATCTTTTTTAGTTATACCATGTACTCTTGTATTCCAATAAAGGTAATAGTCCGGTTCCGGGTGGATAAGAGAGTAATATTCATCAACAATTTCGCCTTCGCGTACTATTACTACTCCAATGCTACAAGCACTAGAACGCTCATTGTTAGCTGTTTCGAAATCTATTGCTGCAAAATTATCCATCTATATCGTTTACTTCTAAATAAAATTGTTTTTTCTTCTTTAATCGGCAATATCACAGCAGTGATTAAAATTTATACATCTGCTAAACATTGGAAGTGTGAAAAAATAATCCATTCCATAACTTTCTGCAGATATAGCTCGTGACAAAACCTTAGTTTCTATCTGATATTATAATGCAAAAATAATAAATAATTTGGTCTGCTCCATTCAATAAAATGGTAGATTAAGAATTAACTTTGTTTACTTTTGCTAAATACCTATTAGATTATAGAAATGTAGTTTTTTGAAATAATTGGGGATTGTTACAAAATATTTTGATTTAATAAATAAATAGTATACTTTCGTGTTCGATAACGGAGACAATTTTGTATAATATAATAACCAAATATTTAATTACTTATGAAGACTTTTATGGATGATAATTTTTTGTTGCAAAGTGAAACAGCAGTAAAACTTTATCATGAACATGCAAAGAAGATGCCAATCATTGACTATCATTGTCATCTTAATCCAAAAATGGTTGCAGACGACCATAAATTTAAATCTATCACAGAGATATGGCTTGGTGGTGATCACTATAAGTGGCGTGCTATGCGCTCAAATGGTATTGATGAGAAATATATTACAGGTTCTGATAGCTCAGACTGGGAAAAGTTTGAAAAGTGGGCTGAAACTGTTCCTTATACTTTCCGTAATCCACTATATCATTGGACACATCTTGAACTTAAAACTGCTTTTGGAATTGATAAAGTTCTAAATCCAAGTACAGCACGTGAAATCTTTGATCAGTGTAATGAAAAATTGTCTACTCCTGAGTATTCAGCACGAGGAATGATGAAAAGATATAATGTTGAGGCTGTATGCACAACTGATGATCCTATTGATTCATTAGAATATCATATTAAAACACGTGAGAGTGGTTTTGAGGTAAAAATGCTTCCTACATGGCGTCCTGACAAAGCAATGGCAGTAGAAAACCCTGCAGAATATCGTGCTTATGTTGAAAAACTTTCCGAAGTTAGTGGTGTTAATATCTGCTGTTTTAATGACATGATAGATGCACTTAAAAAACGTCATGATTTTTTTGCTCAACAAGGATGTAAACTATCTGATCATGGCATTGAAGAGTTTTATGCTGAAGATTATACAGATGCTGAAATCAGTAACATATTTAATAAAGTTTACGGTGGAGTTGAACTCTCTAATGAAGAAATACTAAAGTTCAAATCAGCAATGCTTGTAATATTTGGAGAGATGGATTATGAGAAGGGATGGACTCAACAGTTTCATTATGGAGCAATTCGTAACAACAACACTAAGATGTTTAAACTTCTTGGTGCAGATACAGGTTTTGACTCTATTGGTGAATTCAATACTGCCAAATCTCTTTCTAAATTCCTTGATAGACTAAATAGTAAGGGAAAGCTGACAAAAACAATTCTATATAATCTAAATCCTTGTGCAAATGAGGTTATAGCAACTATGATTGGTAATTTCCAAGATGGTTCTGTTCCTGGTAAGATTCAGTTTGGTTCTGGATGGTGGTTCTTAGATCAGAAAGATGGTATGGAAAAACAGATGAATGCCTTATCACTCCTTGGCTTATTGAGTAGATTTGTTGGAATGCTCACTGATTCCCGCTCTTTCCTATCCTACCCTCGTCATGAATATTTCCGTCGCACACTTTGCAATCTTTTAGGACGTGATATTGAAAATGGAGAGATACCTTATTGCGAAATTGAAAGGGTAAATCAGATGGTTGAAGACATAAGTTATTACAACGCTAAAAAATTCTTTAATTTTTAAGATTTACTTTATGTAGGTGACTGAAAAGTCATTTTATAAATATTTATATCGATTATAACATACTTAAGTGACCCCAAAGTTTGTAAATAAACTTTGGGGTTTTATTTAATATGATATGTTTTGTTGTAATTTAAACAGTAGGCTTTGTTAAGGTCAATAATAGATTGATAATGCACCTTCTGGTTTTACTTCACTTTTTGACCTGGCATTTGTAATTTGAGTATGCAATTATCATTTAACTGCTATCTTAATATATGGTAAGAGATATTAAGTATGAAAATATCAATATAATGCCTAAATTTGCGCCCTTAAAATTGATAAACATTTATGAGAACAAAATATGACTACCTTTTTTTCGATCTAGATGGAACATTAACAGACTCGGGCAAAGGTATTATGCGCTCTGTAGCTCATGCTTTACGTTTTTTTGGCATTGAAGAGAGTGATGACGCCAATTTAAAAAGATTTGTAGGACCTCCACTTGAAACTTCTTTTAGTGAATTCTATGGGTTAAATGAAGAAGAGACACATAAAGCTATAAGTTTATATCAAGAGAGATATAAACCTATTGGAGTATATGAAAATGAGCCTTATGAAGGTATAGAAGAGTGTCTTCAAAGTCTTAAAGATGCTGGTTACAGACTGGTTGTAGCTACTTCAAAACCTGTAGATATGGCCATGAAAGTGTTAGAACATTTTAATTTGAAACACTATTTTGAATTTATTGCTGCACGAGATATGAAAGGTATTCTTTACTCGAAAGCAGATGTCATTAGGTATGCCCTTAAAGAACATGCCGTAGAAGATATTAATCGTGTTCTAATGATTGGAGATAGAAAGTTTGATGTTTTGGGGGCTCGAGAGGTTGGTTTTGATTGTGTTGGCGTACTATATGGATATGGTGATTTGGATGAGATGAAGAGGGCAAATGCAAAATATGTAGTTGGAACAGTTGATGAATTAAAAGAACTTTTACTTCAATAATACAAAATGATGTGAATCCTAAATGTCAAAAGGATTCACATCATAGTTATATTTTTTAGGGTTTACATCATATTGAATCACCCTATTTATTTGAATTTATTTCTTTTCATATCCAACCGGATTATTTAAAAGTGGAATTTCACTTTCGGATAATCCAAGTAACTTCTTAATTCCTTCTTTATCCATTGTTATACGAGGAACTGTTGCAAGACCTGTTGATGCGCAAAAAAGATTAATATTTTCGCATGCTATACCTGCATCGATAGCAACAGTTGATAAGACATCATTTTTATTTTTCATATTTGAAAAATGAGATAAATCACCTACAAGAACCAATGACACCGGTGCATCATTAACATAATCTTGTCCATGTGCAACCATATTTCTATAGTCACCCTCTTTCTTTAATATCAATGAGTTAGTTTTATAATCATAATAATATACTCCTTTTTGCATAAATAAGTAGAGGGATATTTCCTGCTTATTCATAGCTGTAGGGTTTGTTCTTTTACCATCACTACGGTTTATACCTGTTGTAGCCCAAAGAAGATTTGATAATGTTTGTATAGGTAAATCTTTCTTTTCATAACTTCTTACAGAATGTCTTTTCCATAATGACTCAATTACCGATACTCCTTCTTTTTTTGCTGGTGGAGGTAATTTGATGTTTTGTGCTTGTAACGCTACTGTAGCTAGAAGTAGAGATGAAATAATTAAAGTTTTCATAATTTTTATTTTAAAGCTTTATCGTTATAATTAACTTTTACTCCAAATTTATCTATAATTTTATTAAGTCCATATGAAACATCACCATTTTTCGTCCCCTCAAGTTTTCCTGATAGAAGACCTTCGGATATTTCTTTTAAGTCCTTTACTCGCTGAGGTTTCTCTAAATTTTCTCCCCAATAATGTCCTGGATACATGTACTTTATATTATTTTTTTGAATATATGCTATAGCTTTGTCGCAACTGTTTTTTAATGTTGAGAAATCAGTAAACACAAGAAGATTTCCTGATCCGAAAGCGTCACCACTAAATCCATATTCTTTAGTAGCATCAAAGTAAGTTACAGAACCGGGAGTATGTCCAGGAGTAAAAAGAACATCAATAACTCTGCCACCTAAATCTATTTTTTCTCCATCTTTTAAGAAGAGCAAATTACCTTTATAGAATCTATTTTTGTCACCTCCATACATTATAGTGTCAGCTTGATTTATGTAAAGAGTGTCAAACTCATTAATAGACTCTCCTGTATGGTCACCATGAACATGAGTAGCAACTAATGTAACAGGTTTAGTAGTTATAGATTCAACAATTTTCCTGAGACCGGGAATTTTTGTTCCTGCATCAATTAAAATCGCTTTATCTTTTCCTTCAACAAGATACAAACTTTCATTATAACATAGATTACCATTACCAACCCAAGTATGATCATCTATTTGATGGAATACTACATTGCTATCTTTGTATACTTGCTTTCCACCAACATTATTTTGAGCCGTAACAGATATACTTATTAGAGTAATAGCTAATGATAAAAGTGTTTTTTTCATAGTTTATTTATTAATAAATTCATACTTATAATTCTTGGCAAAAATATAAGAAATAAAGAGATAGAAAAGATATTGAAAGTAAAAGTGTATCCTAATTATTAAAATAATGATTGTCACCATCACTATGCCTATTCGTGGAATGAAGCTATATTCTTTGCCATACCTTTGAATATAAAAGCATGAAAAGGAAGTACTGAATACCAATACATTCTCCCCCATACTCCACGGGGACGGAATGTCGCTGTTTGTACTAACTCATTACTATCATTGATTTTAAATTCTAACCAAGCTTCACCAGGTAATTTCATCTCGGCATAAAGCATTAGTCGTTTCTCCTTTCTATCAGCAACTAAAACTCTCCAAAAATCCAAAACCTGACCGGCCATTAAATCACTACTGTTTTTCCGCCCACGACGAATGCCAATGCCTCCGACCAATTTATCTAAAAAACCTCGAATATTCCATAACCAATCAGCGTAATACCATCCCCTTTTCCCTCCAATAGAAAATATATTATCCAAAACCTTGTCTGGGTTTATTATTTTGATAACTCGTTTATCGCTGAAGCATCCTTTAGTTGGCACTAATATGTGAGCAGATATACCTTTTACAAGAATTTGACTATTTAATGCATCTGTCCAACTAGAAAGAACTTGGTTCTGTTCAATTTTGTCGAATGCAAGTTTTATTGCCTCTTCATAACTTATAAGCTTTATCGGATAGAGTTTCTGAAGATTGTTGTGTTTGCAAATCACTTCTACATGCATGCTATCGACCAAATTTTGAGCTAATGCAAAATTAGTAGAAGTAACAAAATATAGCCAATAAGAAGATAATTTTGGTGTCATAACGGGAACTACAAAGATGTGACGCTTCAATCCTCTAACTTTTCCAAATTTTAATAACATCTGCTTGAAGGTTAATATGTCAGGCCCTCCTATATCAAAACTTTGATTGTATGTATTATCTTGAAGTAATATTACCATCAAATATTGTATGACGTTGCGTATAGCTATAGGTTGACATTTGGTATATAGCCACCGAGGAGCAATCATTATAGGCAGTTTTTCGACTAAATCACGCATTATCTCAAATGAAGCACTGCCTGAACCAATAATTATTCCGGCTCTTAAAGTTGTTAGTGGAATTTTACTGCTTGCCAATATCATCTCAACATTTTTTCGTGATTGTAAGTGCTTTGAAAGATGATTCTCATTTACTATTCCACTTAGATAGATGATTTGTTTAGCTTGAGTTTTTTCAATCTGTTTGACGAAATTTTGTGCCGATTGTTGCTCCATTTCGCTAAAATCACCCGATGAAGTAGACATTGAGTGTATTAAATAGTAAGCTACATCCACATCTGATGGTATATTAGATAATGTTGCAGGATTTAGAAAATCGACTTCAATTTTAGTCACTTGCTCAGCCCATTCTTTTTCAATATTAAATCTTTTTAGATCCCTCACACAACAAACTATGCTATGATCGTTCTCAACAAGGACTGGCAAAAGTCGTTGGGCAATATATCCTGTTGCGCCAGTCAATAATATTTTCATAAGTTCTTTATTTTTTAGAACAATGGTATAAATCTAATGTTTAAAAATAAAATCTCTTCATTACCTTTTTGCTCCTATTGATATTATAAGCCGGCCGTTGTTTACATCAAATGTTATTAAAAAAAATAGCTCTGAAAACTATAAATTTTCAGAGCTATTTTATGAGATTATCTTTTTGTTGTACACCCTCAGGGATTCGAACCCTGGACCCACTGATTAAGAGTCAGTTGCTCTACCAACTGAGCTAAGAGTGCATAATATAAATGCAACCAAACATGAAGTACACCCTCAGGGATTCGAACCCTGGACCCACTGATTAAGAGTCAGTTGCTCTACCAACTGAGCTAAGAGTGCATTTCCTTTTTGCGGTTGCAAAGGTAGTGCAAAATTTTAAAAACGCAAATATTTGTTGAGCTTTTTTCCCCTTTTCATCACATATTTTTATTCAAAAATATATAGCTCAGATGGCATTGTACGCTTTAAAGCAACCATTTTGAAGTCTTTACCAACTGATATTCCTTTATCGTAAAGATACATCTCTACTGTTTTGTAAGCAAGCTCAGGATGGTTATTATCTTTGCTTAAATGACAAAGCCATAAATACTTAAGGTTTATAGGAAAGTTTTCAGCAAGGAATTTAGCAGTATCTTTATTACTCATATGACCATGTGAACTTGATATTCTATCCCTAAGATGTTTTGGGTATGGTCCCATAGCTAACATCTCATCATCATAATTCGTTTCAATAATTAAATAATCTGCTTTTTCGATATATTTTGCTGCAATCTCTGTAATTTCTCCTAAGTCAGTTAGGAACGAAAAAACCTTTCCATCAATCTCAATACAGTATCCAACATTGTCAGTTCCATCATGAGGTACTTCAAATGCAGTAACTTTAAAATCTTTGATGTTTATACTCTCCTCCTTAAAAATATTATTTATTGAGGTAGATAATTTTTCAGTCACACAATAACTTCTGTTAATACCTTGATGAATTTCCGGAGTTGAATAAATAGGAATTCCATGTTTCTCTCCAAGATGTCCAACAGCTTTTATATGATCGGCGTGGTCGTGAGTAATAAATACAGCTTCTATAGTGTTAAAATCTAGTCTGTTTTCTTTTAATATCTTTTTTATGTTTCTTATACCTATACCGGCATCAATAAGAATACCATATTTTTCGGTCCCTAAATAGTAACAATTTCCGCTGCTCCCACTTCCTAAACTTAAAAACTTTATTTTCATTATCTAGTAATAATCTTTATTCATTCTAAAATTCATAACAAATATAAGCAAAAAGATATAGTAGTTCTTTATTTTATAATGGGTTTTTCTTCATATAAAGAAGTTGTTTCTCATATTAAATCTGAACTCATTTAAAATCTTGTTGTTATCATAAATAAAAAATTATATGGGAAAATTAGATGGAAAAGTAGCTTTAGTAACAGCAAGTGCTGACGGTATAGGATTAGCAATTGCTACATCTTTAGCACATGAAGGTGCTTTGACATATATAGCAGATATAAATATGGAGTTAGCGACATCAAACGCTGACAATTTATGTGAAAATGGATATTTAGCTAAAGCTATAGAATTCAATGCATTGGATAATATAAGCATTGTTAATTGTGTACTTAAGATAATTGAGGATACCGGTAGAGTTGATATTTTAGTCAATAATTTTGGAGGAACTAATCCCAAAATTGATCGCTCTATAATGGATACAAAGGTAGAAGATTTCGATCATTATGTACTAGCTCATTTAAATAGTGTATTCTTAACCTCACAGACTGTTATTAATAAGGCTATGATTAATCAAAAATCTGGAAGTATAATAAATATTACTTCAGTTTCAGGAATTAATCCTGATATTACTCAGATTTCGTATGGGACATCGAAAGCAGCAATTTTTCATATGACAAAGCAGATAGCCATACAAAGTGCTAAATATAATATATGTTGTAATGCTGTGGCACCAGGTATGATAGATACTAAAGCTGTTACTAATAATTTAACAAAGGAGTTTGCAGAGATATTTCTTCGCAACACTCCTATAAGCAGAATGGGAAAACCATCAGAGATAGCTGATGCAGTATTATATTTTGCTTGTTCATCATACACAACAGGCCAATTACTGTCAGTAAATGGAGGTTTTGGGATAAGTACTCCCCTTTATAGCTATTTAGTAAAATAATTAGTTTATTTTAATATAATAATAGCATCTTTATACTCTAGTGAGGGTGTAAAGATGCTATTAAATTGAAAAACTTGACAGACTTATTTTTCTTCAATAAGTTTTTTGATACGCTCTAATATACGAATGGATCCATACATTTTTGGATTTTCATATACGTCATAAGCTTGTTCAAAGAGATGATGAACAGTCTCTTTAAGATTTGGAGTAAACTCAGATTTGGAAATCTGAAATGTTTTTGGTAACTCTTGCTCATCAAACCAAGCTTTTAATCTATCTAGATCTTCTAGAGTATATTTTTTCTTCTCTTCTATCATAGTTATTTATATTAGAATGGATAACCTACTGCAAAATGAAAAGCAAAATCTCTTCCAAATTTAGGATTAATAAATGGATATTTATCTTTACCTCTACGCATAGGATTTATGGCTTTCATACCACCATCAAAGCGAAGAATAAGATAATCAAGATCCATACGTACTCCTAAACCATACGCTACAGCTATTTGGTTATAAAACTTATTAAACTTAAATACTCCTTCCGGTTGATCGGAATTCTCTTTAATATTCCAAATATTACCTGCATCAACAAATGCTGCGCCATTAAATTTCCAAAAAAGATGTGTTCTGTACTCTAGATTTATATCAAGCTTAATATCACCTGTATAATTCAAGAAATCTAGTTTACCATCTTCACTACCCTGGAAACCACCCGGACCAAGCGAACGAACAGCCCATCCCCTAACACTATTGGCTCCACCGGAAAAATATCTCTTTTCGAATGGCAACATCTTAGAGTTACCATATGGTACAGCTATTCCTCCACCAATGTGAAAAACAATACTGTTACGAGGGTCAATAACGAAATTCTTTGCAAAATCAAAATCTGCCTTTACATATTGAGCAAAAGGAATGTTTGCAAGAACAAAACTTTCATTGTTCTTTGGTTTAATATTGGCTAATTTTGAAGCTGCATAAAGTAAATTTCCTGCCTCTTCAAAACTAAAACGTATTGTATATGAGTCCTTAGTAGGATCCTTTTTAACTACTGTTCCAAGACTATTGTATGTATAGCTATACCCCATTTTCACAATAAGTTGATCTTCATAACTATATTTTAACAATGAGTTAGAACCAGTCATATTGTCCAAATAATCTCTGAACTCATCCGAAATGTTAGGCATATATACATAGTTTATATCAATAAGATCAAAACGATGTATATTGTTCATTCTACTCCAGCGATAGCTCCATGAAGCAGATGCAGAGGTTCTAGAGAATTCAGGACGAATTTGTGAACTGAATTTCATTCCTAGTTCTGAGGTTGCTCTAATTTTTCTTTTGAAAGATGAAGAGAGAAATGGAATCATAAACTCAGGGAAATTTAGGTTGGATTCTATGCCATATTCTGTATAATTATCGCTAGCATAACCACCTTGAAGTCCAGTGATAGCCTCATAAGCACCTCTTAGTTTTATCATAAACGATTCAGAACCTCTGAAAATGTTTTTATGTAAGAATGAAACAGAGGCTGCTGCACCAATATCACCGGCCGAGTTTGTTCCCTCTAATTCAAATGAGAGTGATTTATTTTTTGCCTTTGCCATAAGAATGTAAGCATCAAGGCTGTTTGGAAGAGAATCATTCTCAATAAAACGAATATTTGAATATTTTAATGCATTTAATCGACTTAGAGAGTAATATGTATTTCTTACATCCTGCTCATTGAAAAGAGAACCTTGCTTAATCCTATTTGCATTAGTCATAACTTTTGGCCTGAGATAACAGTAGTCATTAAAATAAATGTTTCTACCATTGTATTGTATCGAGTCATAGTTACTTAAAGTGTACGCATCAATACGTGGTATATTATCATCGGCAACAAAAGTTATACTATTTACCTTATATTGATTATGCTCTGTTGGAGCATCTTCTTTTCTTTTTTGAAAAGGAAGAAGACGCATTTTCAAATCTATCAGATTGATGTTTCTAGTAGTATCGGCTTGATATACTATAAAATCTTTGTTAAATTTATAATATCCATTCGCTTGTAGAAGTTTATTAATTCTCTCTCTCTCGGCATCAAGAACGTTTACATCAAAAAGCATTCCCTCTTTAATCAAACTATTATCTTGGCTGCCATTAATTAAAGCATTAATCTTCAAATCATCAATATCATAAGCTATGTGACGTATATAATATGGATTTCCACTATAAATTTTATATGTAAGTTTGAGCTTATTTTTGCTAACTTTTTTATCCATATTAACCGTTGCTCCCATATATCCTATGTTGCGTACTGCTTTTTTAATTTCATCTCTGGTTTTTATAGCAGTCGTCTCATTGTATATAACAGGCGCATCACCTATTTTGCGAAAGAATTTATTGAAGGCATTTGTAGAGTCTTTCCCGGATATTGAGTAAATATACATAGGAATTTTAACCATATTGAACCACTTGGCATTAGGATTCTGACGGATATAGTTATTGAAAAGAGCAGGTTTTAACTCTTTTGTATCTGTTTCAATTTTCACTTCATCAAGTAAATATTTCTTTTCTGGAATGAACTTACTTACAGAGCATGAGGTAAATAGAATTGTCGATAATATTGTCGTATAAACAAGTGCGCTTTTCTTCATAAGATACTTACATATCACAAATGTATACAAAGATAGATATTAATTGAAAATATCTTATTAGCTTTGTTTGATAATATAGTTTTTTAACCGAAATATTATGCTCAGCAAGAACAAGATAAAATACATTAAGTCGCTCGAACTAAAAAAGAACAGAAAACAAGATAAGGTATTTGTTGTTGAGGGACATAAAAGTGTTGATGAGCTTCTTGATAGTTTTTCATGTAAAATAATTGTTGCTACAAGCGAATGGCTGCAAAAACATAAGAATTTAAAAGCTCAAGAGATAATTGAAGTTAGTGATGAGGAGTTAGCAAAAGTTAGTTTTTTAAAGACTCCACAAAATGTACTTGCTGTTTTCGATCAACCTAATTATGATTTAGATTTTTCTACTCCACAAAAAGAACTTTGTTTAGCACTTGATGATGTTCAGGATCCAGGAAATTTAGGAACGATTATTCGTGTAGCCGATTGGTTTGGAATAGAAAACATATACTGTTCTCAAGGAACAGCTGATTTGTATAATCCTAAGACTGTTCAAGCAACAATGGGAGCTATTTCAAGAGTCAAAGTTCATTATTGTGATCTACCATCTTTCATTTCTTCTCTTAATGATGTAAAAGTTTATGGTACTTTTCTTGATGGTGAGAATTTGTATGACTCACCTATCTCGGAAAATGGACTAATAGTTATGGGAAATGAGGGTAATGGTATAAGTAAAGAGATAGAAAAACTTGTAAACAGCAAATTATTAATCCCTAATTTTCCATCTGGGAGAGCTACTTCTGAGTCTCTAAATGTAGCTATGGCAACAGGAATAATATGTGCAGAGTTTAGAAGAAGAATAAAATAAAAAAACTCAACTATAATAGTGACACATTTCTATCTGTTATAATTGAGTCGGAAGTTATGTCTATACCGTATATATGCCAAGCAAAAGAGTTGTTGGAATATATACTGTTTGCATTTTTATCAATGAATTCGCTAATTGTGATATTGTTAATATAATCAATGCTTTTGAATGGAGAGCAGATAATTATACCTCCTAGCCACTCAACAGCCTCTTTCTCGGATTGAAGTGGATAATCATTTACTACAACTCCATTATCAATCTCTAAAACATGATTTATGAGGCGTTTGCTTCTATCCTTGTATATTATGTTGGCTGCAACTCTTCTCATTACTTAATTTTTTGACGAGATTTTCTTGGCGTACGTTCTTTAATAGAACGTGGATCATTTCGTAAAGGCTGCTGATTGCTAATATTTGTAGAATCAATATTACTATTAACTTTGATCGTATCTATAGAGTTTGCTTTTATACCAGTTTCTTGTGTAGGCTTAGTAATAGTTGTACTATCTATAGTTTCTGGAATAGCAGACTGTTTGCTATGAATTTTTAGTAAAGACAAATTATTTACCAACACTCCTGATAATTTGTTTTCACCCTTATAATATATAAATCCGTTAACACTCTTAACTGTCCTAGGATATACATTATTATTAAAATATAGAACACTTGGACCAGAAAAGCTTATCTCCCTAGTACGTCCGACAACCGAATCATTATCCAATAACAAGTTTATTCCAACAACAACATTTTGTTTACCTTTACCTAGGAATTGATACTCAGCCTCCAGAAGATATATATCATTAGCTCTGAATGAAGTATCAGCTTTGGTAGTGAATGTTATTTTATTTGTAATATCAGAAGGTGTCAACCATAGCAAGCTATTTTTATCCCATATATCAGTAGTATCACTTAAAAAGCTTCTATTTCTTTTTAAATTAACATTCTTAGTAGCAGATGTAATGAACTCATTTTTATTGGCAAAACGGGTGTTTACATTTTTGTAAATTTTCTTTAGTTCATCAGCATGTTTGGAGTACCATAACATAGATGAATCAAATTGAGCCGAAGTTATATTGTGCTTCTCGAAAACATATTTGTTATATAGCTCTTTCTTATAATATTCATTGAATTGAAGTTCATCACTCATAACATTGGCAAGATTATAGTCATATATGATATTTTCCATTTTAGAAGGTTCAATGACATCACTTGGTATCTGTTTGCCGCAGCTAAAAAGAAACGTAGAAAAAAGAGCTATTATTATAAATATATGAGATCTATTAAACATCTTTTCAAAGTTTTTTGTCTATTGAGTGTTTACCTCCGTTAAGAGTCTTTCCATAGAAAATAAGAAGAGCGATAATGCCACAACTTATGGCAGCATCAGCAAAATTGAAAATTGGGCTAAAGAATATGAAGTGTTCACCTCCAACAAACGGAACCCATTGTGGCCAAGTTGTATCAATTATTGGGAAATAGAACATATCTACTACTCTACCATGAAGAAATGATTCATAACCATGTCCAAAAGGTACAAATTGGGCAATTGTGCTATGAGTACTTTCATTGAAAATTAATCCATAAAAAGCACTATCAAGTATATTTCCTATTGCTCCGGCGAGAATAAGAGATATGCATACTATATATCCTGTTTTGAAATTTTGTTTTACAATCTTTATAAGATACCATATTATTACAGCAACGGCAAAAATACGGAATGTAGATAGAAATAATTTACCTATTAACTCCATGCCGAAAGCCATCCCATTGTTTTCAGTGAAGTATATGTAGAACCAATCTGTTATACGTATACTTTCATGCCAATACATATTAGTTTTGACAAGTATCTTAATAACCTGGTCAATAATCAAGACCGAAAAAACAATAAGAAGTGCTATGTTCCCCTTTGTAAAAAATTTCTTCATTATTTGTGTTAATAATATAATTGTATTCTAAAAAAAGAACAGAAAAACATGCAAATAGCTAAAAATAGACTATCGTATGCTTTTCTGTTTTAATATTATTTAATCAGATTTTTACACTAATTATTTCTTACCCTCAATTTTAGCTTCAATACTTAGTGTAGCATGAGGTACAGCACGAAGTCTTTCTACAGGAATAAGCTTTCCTGTTTCACGACAAATACCATAAGTCTTGTTTTCTATTCTTATTAAAGCAGCTTGTAAGCTTTGAATAAATTTTAATTGACGTGCAGCAAGTCGTGTTGTCTCCTCTTTTGATAATGTACTTGCACCCTCTTCTAAAACCTTATAAGTTGGTGATGTATCATCAGTATCATTACCATCTCTATTCATAATACTATTTTTCAATCGATCATAGTCACGTTGAGCTAATTCAAGTTTTTCCATTATTATAGCACGGAATTCTTCAAGCTCTGCATCTGAATATCTTGTTTTTTCTGACATAATATTTAAAATTTTAGGTTAAGAATCTTTCATCACATCTACATAAAGATTAAAATCATCAAAATTAAGTTCTGTGGCATTTTGTAAATTATCAACTAATTCAAGTGAATTTGCTAAAACTTGATTACAAATATAACCATTATATTCATTTATCGCATCATCTGTATTGGAGTTTTTGCTGAGCAATATTCTTATTTTATCAGTTATATCAAAACCACTGCTTTTACGAATATTTTGTATTCTATTTACAAGTTCACGAGCAATACCCTCTTTACGAAGTTCATCAGTGATTGTAACATCAAGAGCAACAGTTAATTTACCTTCATTAGTTACTAACCATCCTGGAATATCCTCGCTGAAAATTTCAACATCACAAGTTTCGATAACTGCTGCTTCACCATTAAGATCAAATGTATATTTACCATCTTTCTCAAGTTGAGCGATAGCTTCTTGTGACATCTCTGCTACTATAGCAGCAACAGCCTTCATCTGTTTACCAAATTTAGGGCCTAGTTTCTTAAAGTCACATTTTACTCTCTTAACTAATATACCCTCAGCACCATCAACGAACTTGATATCTTTAACATTAACCTCACTCATGATTAGATCTTTTACAGCTTCAATATGTTCTTTCTGAGCTTGATCAATTACAGGAACCATGATACATTGTAGTGGTTGACGAACTTTAATGTTTACCTTACGACGAAGGGCTAATACCATTGAAGTTACATCCTGTGCCATTTGCATTCTAGCTTCAAGTTCACTATCAATAAGTGATTCATCGCATACAGGGAACTTAGCTAAGTGCACAGAAACAACATTGTCACGACCTGTTACAGAAATTAAATCCATGTAAAGACGATCAGCATAGAATGGAGCTATAGGAGCCATAAGTTTTGCTACTGTCTCAAGACAAGTATAAAGAGTTTGGTATGCTGATAGTTTGTCTGTAGACATAGCGTTACCCCAGAAACGTTTACGATTTAAACGAACGTACCAGTTACTCAAATTGTCGTTTACAAAATCTGTAATTAAACGACCTGCTTTAGTTGGCTCATAATCGTTAAGACATGCATCAACATTCTTAACTAAAGAGTTAAGAACAGATAAAATCCATCTATCAATTTCCGGACGCTCTTCTATTTTAACTTCCTCTTCCTTATACGTAAAGCCATCAACATTTGCATATAGAGCAAAGAATGAGTATGTATTATAAAGCGTACCAAAGAATTTTCTTCTTACCTCGTCAACACCTTCAGTATCAAACTTAAGGTTATCCCAAGGAGAAGAGTTTGTTATCATATACCAACGAAGTGGATCGGAACCATATTTCTCAATTGTATCGAATGGGTCAACAGCATTGCCAAGTCGTTTAGACATCTTATTGCCATTTTTATCCAATACAAGACCATTAGAAATTACAGCTTTATATGAAACACTGTCAAATATCATTGTAGCGATTGCATGAAGTGTAAAGAACCAACCTCTGGTTTGGTCAACACCTTCAGCGATAAAATCAGCAGGATATACTTCTCTATTATCGAAAATATCTTTATTCTCAAATGGATAGTGGATCTGTGCATATGGCATAGCACCTGAGTCAAACCATACATCGATAAGGTCACTCTCACGTTTAAGAGCTTTACCGCTAACTGAAACAAGAATTATATCATCAACATAAGGACGGTGAAGATCAATTTTGTCGTAATTTGATTGATTATATTCACCAGGAACAAATCCCATATCCTTATAAGGATTTGATGTCATAAATCCGGCAGCAACCGATTTCTCAATTTCATTATATAGTTCTTCTACTGAACCGATACAAATTTCCTCACCTGCATCATTACGCCATATTGGAAGTGGAGTACCCCAATAGCGTGAACGGCTAAGGTTCCAGTCATTAAGGTTTTCAAGCCATTTACCAAAACGACCTGTACCGGTAGATTCTGGCTTCCAATTTATTGTTTTGTTAAGCTCAATCATTCTCTCTTTACAAGCAGTAGAACGGATGAACCAACTATCAAGTGGGTAATATAAAACAGGTTTGTCTGTACGCCAGCAGTGTGGATAGTTATGTACATGTTTTTCAATCTTGAATGCTTTGTTTGCACTCTTCATCATCATACAGATAGCAACATCAAGCGATTCTGCACTTTGAGCAGCTTTCTCATCATATTTACCATCTACAGTGAATTGAGGATCATAAGCATTTTTAACCCATGCACCTTGATATTCTTTATATTTTTCTACATCGACGCACTCTTTTACAAATCTTTCGTCAAGTTCATCAATAAGATAGAATTTACCTGAAAGATCTACCATAGGGCGAGTCTCTCCCTTTTTGTTAATCATAAATAAAGAAGGGATTCCGGCTGCACGAGCAACAAAAGCATCATCAGCACCAAATGTTGGAGCGATGTGTACAATACCTGTACCATCTTCTGTTGTAACATAATCACCGGATATTACTCGGAAACCATCATCGCTAACACTCCATTCTCCTTTTTCATCTACAGAAACAGGTTTAACCCAAGGAATAAGCTGTTCGTACTGCATTCCGATAAGGTCACTACCTTTGTATTCACCTACGATTTTAAAAGGAATAAGTTTATCGCCTGGTTTGTAATCTTCAAGAGCAAGCTCTTCAGCTTTTTTATTGAAGTGTGTATATAGTAAGTTTTTAGCTAAAACAACAGTAATAGGCTCACCTGTGTAACCATTATATGATTGTACTGCTACATAATCAATCTTAGGACCAACACAAAGTGCAGTATTTGAAGGAAGTGTCCAAGGTGTAGTTGTCCAAGCCAAGAAGTATGGAGTACCCCATTGTGCCATTTCAGGTTTAGGATTTTTCATCTTAAACTGACCAACAACAGTAGTGTCCTTAACATCACGGTAGCATCCAGGTTGGTTAAGCTCATGTGAACTAAGTCCTGTACCAGCAGCAGGTGAATATGGCTGAATAGTATAACCTTTATATAATAGATTTTTGTTATACAACTGTTTAAGCAACCACCAAAGTGTTTCTATATATCTGTTATCATATGTGATATATGGATTTTCTAGGTCTACCCAATATCCCATTTTATGAGTAAGGTCTGTCCACTCTTTAGTGAATTTCATTACATCCTTACGGCATGCAGCATTATATTCAGCTACAGAAATAGATTTACCAATATCTTCTTTTGTAATGCCAAGAGTCTTTTCAACACCAAGTTCAACAGGTAGTCCATGAGTATCCCATCCAGCTTTTCTCTTAACCTGATAGCCTTTCATGGTTTTGTATCGGCAGAAAGTATCCTTAATAGTACGGGCCATAACGTGATGAATACCAGGCATACCATTTGCAGAAGGAGGACCTTCGAAGAAAACAAATGAAGGAGAACCTTCACGTTCTGTCATACTTTTGGCGAAAACATCGTTTTCATCCCATTTTTTCAAAACATCTTTATTTACCTGTGAAAGGTTGAGTTGAGAGTGTTCTGCAAATTTCTTACTCATAATTATATTTTGTTTTCCTTTATTTTCTACTGCTTATTTTTAAAACTGCAAATTTACAAGAAAAAAATTTGATACAGAAATAATGTAATAAAAAAGAGACCGATTTCGGTCTCTTTTATCATCATCCATAGAAAATTATTATGCTTACTACTTATCTCTTAATTTTATTCACTAACATTAAGAAAAAGTATTATTTCTCTGATCTTGCTTCTTGGATGTAATTTAATGCCTCTTGGCATTTATTGGTTACATATTGCCAATCTTTAGCAGCAACTTTATCATTAGGGAAAAGTTTTGAACCCATGCCAACACAGAAAACTCCTGCTTTTACCCAAGAAGTAATATTTTCTTTAGTAGGTTCAACTCCACCTGTTACCATAAGTTTACTCCATGGCATTGGAGCTAATAATCCTTTAACAAGTTTTGTTCCTAGAACATCACCTGGGAATATTTTACAAAGATCACATCCTAATTCTTGAGCTGCGCCAACTTCAGAAACACTTCCACAACCTGGAGTATATGCGATTAGTCTGCGGTTGCAAATTTTTGCTATTTCCGGATTAAAAAGAGGACCAACAACAAAACATGCTCCTAATTGAATGTATAGAGCAGCTGTAGCAGGGTCAACAATAGATCCTACTCCTATTGCCATTTCAGGACACTCTTTTGCAGCAAATTTTACAACTTCAGCAAACACTTCATGAGCAAAATCACCTCTGTTAGTAAATTCAAAAGCTCTAACTCCACCATCGTAGCAAGCTTTAACTACATTTTTAGCAACTTCTGCATCTTTATTGTAGAATACCGGAACCATTCCTGTTGAGCCAATCTTATTTAAGACTGCTATTTTATCGAATTTTGCCATATTTATCTTTTTTATCTTTGTACACGACCACTAGCATCTCCACCGGCTAATGCCTCCACCTCTTGAACAGATACAAGATTAAAGTCACCATTAATTGTATGCTTAAGAGCTGATGCGGCTACTGCAAATTCAAGTGCTTCACCTTGATTAGGTTTTGTCAACAATCCATGAATAATACCTCCAGAGAAAGAATCACCTCCACCAACACGGTCAATAATAGGGTCAATATCATAATGTTTTGATACATAAAACTCTTCTCCATTATAAATCATTGCTTTCCATCCATTATGTGTAGCAGAATAAGATTCACGAAGTGTTGAGATAACATATTTAAAGTTGAACTCTTCGGCCATCTCTTTAAATATACCCTTATATCCTTCTGCATTTGTCTCTCCCGCCTCTACATTAGCATTAGGTTTAAAGCCTAAGCAAAGCTCTGCATCCTCTTCATTACCAATGCATACATCAACATATTGCATAAGTGGTTTCATTATTGATTGAGCTTTCTCTTTTGTCCATAGTTTCTTACGGAAATTTAAATCAACAGATACAGTTACTCCATTTCTTTTAGCTGCTTCACAAGCAAGACGAGTAAGTTCAGCTGCTTTATCTGAAATAGCAGGGGTTATACCCGACCAATGGAACCAATCTGCTCCTTTCATGATTTCATCAAAATCAAAATCTTCTATTGTTGCTTCAGCAATAGATGAATGAGCACGATCATAAATTACCTTACTTGGTCGCATTGATGCACCGGTTTCTAAATAATAGATACCCACTCTATCACCTCCACGGCTGATATAATCTGTTTTAACACCATATTTTCTTAAAGCATTAACTGCTGATTGCCCAATCTCATGAGTAGGAAGTTTTGTAACAAAATATGCATCGTGGCCATAATTTGCGCAACTTACAGCTACATTAGCTTCACCACCTCCGTATACTACATCAAATGAATCTGATTGAACAAATCTTGTATTTCCAGGAGTTGAGAGTCTTAACATAATCTCTCCAAGGGTAATGATTTTTCCCATATTATAATCTTTATTTATATTAAATTAATTATATCTATCTTTTTTTATTAAAAAAGTTCTGTCGTGTACGCACACAAAGATAAAGTTTATTTTTAAAATATCAAAAATATGTTATATATTTGTGAAATGTTTTTTGTTTTTTTATAGTAAACATCGGATATAATATATTAGAGATGCCTGAAAGAGTAAGAATAAAGGATATAGCAAAGTTAGCTGATGTATCAGTAGGAACTGTAGATAGAGTACTACATGGACGTAGTGGTGTGTCGGAAAGCAGCAAGAAAAAGGTTGAAGCAATATTAGAACAACTAAATTATCAACCTAATATGTATGCTAGTGCATTGGCTACTAATAAGAAATACCATTTCGTATGTATTCTTCCTAAACATTCAAAAGGTGAATATTGGGAAGCTGTTGAAAATGGTATGAAAAAAGCTGTTTCCAACTATTCTGATTTTAATATTACTATGACTATAGTTTATTATGATCAAATCAAATTAAACTCATTTCTAGATATTGCTAATAAATCTTTAGAACTTAAGCCTGATGGCATTATTCTTTCGCCTACTACTGCTGAAATAACTACTCCATTTATTGAAAAAATAGAAAAAGAGAAAATACCATACGTTTTTATAGACTCTACTATTAAAAACTTGCACCCTCTTGCATTCTACGGACAAAATTCGGAAAAGAGTGGATATTTTGCTGGTAGAATTGCAATGTTAATTGCTGAGAATCATCGAAAAATTGTAATATTTCGACAAATATATAAAGGTAGGTTAACCTCAAATCAACAGGAACATCGTGAGATAGGGTTTAGAAAATTTATGAAGACAAATTATCCATGTTGTAGAATTGTTGAAGTTAATCTCTCAGCACACGATACAGAAGATTATAAACCAATAATGGATAATTTTTTTATTTTCAATCCCGATGTTACTTGTGGCATAACTTTCAATTCTAAAGTTTATCATATAGGGGAATATCTCATGAAAAATAAAATTAAAAATTTTAAGCTTATTGGATATGACTTACTTGATAGAAATGTAAATTGTTTAAAAGAAGGATATGTGGAATTCCTTATTGCTCAACAACCAATAACTCAAGGTTATAAAAGCATAGAGAGTTTATGTAATCACTTAATCTTTAAAAAAGAGGTTAAAAGAGATAACTATATGCCTATAACACTTCTCAATTTAGATAATTTAGAGTTTTATCTTGACTCAGATAAGTAAGTTTATGCTTTTCTAATTTTTTATACACTTCCTCGAAACGTACATATCTACTTACTGATTAATTCATTCTATTTATATATAAATTATAAAATGATTTAATTGTTAAATAAAATGATAATGAAGCTTATTAATCCATTTTAATTAGCTTCATTTTTTTGTATATTTGTACTCTATTTTTTTGAATGTTATGAGTTATAATAATAATATTGACAAATTTAAAATTAAACCTAACTTATTGGCTTTGAGCCCTCTTTTAGTTTTTCTTAGCCTTTATTTGGTAACATCGATAATTGTAAACGATTTTTATAAAGTACCCATCTCCGTTGCATTTTTAATATCATCAATATATGCAATTTTTATCACCAAAGGGCTTTCCATTAATGAACGAATAGCTCAGTTTTCCTATGGTGCCTCTAACAAGAATATCATGTTGATGATATGGATTTTTATTCTTGCGGGTGCTTTTGCGCAGTGTGCAAAAGATATTGGTGCCATAGATTCTACAGTAAATATGACATTGAAGTATTTACCAGGTAATATGCTTTTGGCCGGAATATTTATTGCTTCATGTTTTATATCATTATCAATTGGAACTTCAGTAGGTACTATTGTTGCACTTGTTCCTGTAGTTGCTGCATTATCATCCAAAACAGGTATTGATATGGCTTTTATGATTGCTATTGTTGTTGGAGGATCTTTTTTTGGCGATAACTTATCTTTTATTTCTGATACAACAATTGCCGCAACGCGAACTCAAGGTTGCTCAATGAGAGATAAGTTTAGAGTCAATTTTATGATAGCTCTTCCGGCTGCTTTCTTAGTCTTAATTTATTATATCTATTCAGGTGTTGACTTGTATAGTATTACAGAGGTTGGTAATATAGAGTGGTTTAAAATAATTCCTTATGTAGTTGTTTTAATTTCTGCCATTGCTGGTGTTAATGTTACCATTGTATTGCTTCTTGGAATACTTTCAACTGCAGTAATAGGAATATCTTATGGCAATTATTCACTATTCGATTTCTTAAATTCAGTAGGAAATGGAGTAGCAGGAATGGGTGATTTGATTATCATTACACTTCTTGCGGGTGGAATGTTAGAACTTATCCGATTTAATGGTGGTATTGAATATATTATCAATTTGTTAACTCGTCATATTAAGGGTAAAAGAGGAGCTGAATTCTCTATTGCTTCTCTTGTAAGTTTAGCTAATATATGTACAGCAAACAATACCATAGCAATTATATCTGTGGGGCCTATAGCTAAGGATATTGCTAAAAAATATAATGTTGATGCTCGTAAATGCGCAAGTATACTCGATACTTTTTCGTGTGTAATTCAAGGACTAATTCCTTATGGTGCGCAGATACTAATAGCTTCAAAATTAGCCTCTCTATCTCCTATGAATATTATTGAATACCTTTATTACCCAATCGGTATTGGTATATTTGCAATATTAAGTATTGTTTTTCGTTATCCTAAAAAATATTCATGATCCTCTTTTTGTAATATTACATAATATTCTTTGATAGAGAATCTCGGTTACCTCATTAATGTTGACTTCATGACCTAACTCTTTCTGTAATGAGGTAACACCTTTATTGGTAAAACCACATGGGTTTATATAATTGAAATATTTTAAATCTGTATTGACATTTAATGCCAATCCATGCATAGTTATAAAGTGACTGCACCTCACTCCTATTGCGCATATTTTCCTCTCACCAGGCATCCCTTTATCCAACCACACTCCTGTAGCACCCTCTACTCTTGATGCTTTAATACCATAATGAAGACATGTCTCAATGACAGATTCCTCAAGAATATAGATGTATTCTCGAAGTTTTAAATTGAATTCTTCTAAATTAATTATTGGGTAACATACTATTTGCCCCGGACCATGATATGTGATGTCACCACCTCTATCGGTATGATATAAAGTAGCTCCTATTGACTCTATAAAATTTTGGCTCATGAGCATATTCGACTCTTTACCACTTCTTCCTATTGTATATACATGAGGATGTTCAACGAAAATTATATGGTTCGTATAACTTCTGTTTTCAAGTTTAGAACTTATTATATTTTTAAATAGCTCTTCCTGCTTCTCCCATGCTATATTATATGGCATTAAACCCCAATCTTCTCTTTTCATTTATTTACATATTATAAAAGCAAAAATAGTTTATCTTTGTAAACATTAAAAGTAAAAAAGATGAAAAGAGCACCTTTATTTATAATAATATTCTTATTCTCTTCAGCATTGTTTGCACAAGATATTGAACAGTTGGATGCGAATACAAAATTAAATATTGATGAACTAATTATTCTAGATGGTTATCTTTTAGATATGAAAACCATATTGCCTGCTCCTCCTACCTTGGCTGTTCCGGTTTTTAGTTGGAGAGAGATGAATGATAACAATAAGTTTGACGTGACTCACTTTTATAAAGATAAAGTGAAGTATGGTCGTTCGGATTATTATTCAAACTACACAAACTTTTCACCTTTTGCAATAGGTAGTAAAACAACACTAAATCATGCCACATTTTCTTTTAAGAATGGTATTAAAATAACTACCAGTGGCGAATATGATGCCGATGGATATAAAAGAGTTAATCCTTCAGCTTTACCTTGGGAAAGAAATAATTTTAATGGAGCTTTTCAAATGAAGACCAAGAATGGAAATTTTGGAATAAGTGTAGAAGTTAATAGAGGTAGATATACCCCATTCTTACCTTAAACATAAAATTAAATAGCTAATCTAATTTATTTAAAGATTTAACTATAATTATCAATATTATCCATATTATCCATAAAAAATAATAGCTACCATAATAAAATGATAGCTATTATTTTTTATGCTGTAACCTAAATTATTTTTTAGAAGCAGCAAGAGATTCTTTTCTGAATTCTTTCATCAATTTCTCAATATCAAGTGATGCTTTACGAGCACGAGTACCTGCTGTTTTGTTACCTTTTTCAATTTGTGCTTGAGCATCTTTTTGGAATGCTTCTGTAAGTTCTGCGATTTTTGCAACTAATTCTTTCATATTATTAATGTTTTTAAAGATTATTAAACCGTACCAAAATAAATTATTTTTTATGAATAATCATATTTAAAATGCAATTTTACACGTGGTTTTAACAAATTTTTCTTTTTTATATTCACTTTTCTTATCATTTTTTAGAAAAAAAACCAAAAACAGTCATAAACTTGCTCTTAAAGCCACTTGACAAGAACTAAAATTCATTTTTAGTGTTCTCTCAATATATTGAGTTTTTTAAGTTTATGTTCAAAAGTGAGTTTGCTAAAACACTTCTTTCTTCTATAAAAAATGTCTTAAGATATTTAGGAGTTAAAGATGATATCTTGTCAGAGTTAGATGAATTGATATTTATTGTTATAATAGTTATTGTTGCATTAATATTAGGCTTAGTAATTCGACTTCTAGCTATAAACTTTATTCATCGTTTTTTGAAGTTTAGAAAATTATCATTCCTTCAATCTCTTATCAAGAATAAAGCGATATCAAAAATCTCTAACCTTGTCCCTCCTCTTCTTATATCGGGATTTTTACCTTTTGCATTAGATAACTCTTCTCATTTATTCATAATATGCGAAAAGATTACATGGATATATTTCCTAGTTATGCTTATAATCTCCGCAAAAGGTGTTGGCAATGCGGCAGTTGAAGCATTAAAAAAGAAAGAGGAGTGGCAAAATAAACCTATCAAAGGATTCATTGAGCTTATAGATATCATATTTGTATTTGTGGTGATTATTATCATTATCTCTTTACTATTTGACAAATCCCCAATGACATTAATAACCGGTCTTTCAGCTTTTGCTGCTGTATTGTTATTAATATTTAAAGGAATTATTATTGGATTTGTTTCAGGAGTGTTAGTTTCGGAAAATGATATGGTTCATATTGGTGACTGGATACAGATTCCCGGAACTGCCGTTAATGGTATAGTTAAAGATATTTCGCTTGCTACCGTAAAGATAGAAAATTTTGATAACACCATAATAACTGTTCCACCTGATACACTCATAACCTCTCCTCTTGTAAATTGGAGAGCGATGAAAGAATCGGGAGGAAGAAGAATAATGTTTTCCTACAACATCAGTTTAGATTCCATTAAAAGATGTTCACCTGAATTTCTTATTAAAATGAAGTCGTTTGATAAAAAACTATCTGATTTCATTGATAAAGAATTGGAGAACAAAAAAAATAGTGTAGAACAAACAGATGATATTCCCACGAATTTATCTTATGGCACTATAGATACAAACCTTGGGCTATTCAGGCAACATATGCTTTTTTACATTGAGGATAATAATAAATTAAATAAAGAGTATATGTATATGATGCGTACTCTTGATCCAACGCCACAAGGTATTCCTCTTCAAGTTTACTGTTTTTCTAAAATAACAAATTGGGTTGGTTTCGAGGCAATTCAATCAGAAGTTATGGAATACGTCATTTCTATTCTACCCCAATTTGAGTTGTGTGCTTTTCAGGACATTAGTTCAAAAGATATTATTACTCATGCTCATATTGAGTCGGGTAAAATTAATATAGATAAATTGCCAAATATTATATGATTCTTTTTAATCTTAATTGTGCTTTATTTAACAAAGTTTATTGTTATCTATAAAACTAATGGCTTAAATAATATGTTTATAAGTTATGTTTTTCATAGTATTAGATTAAAGGTTTGATAGAGTAATTGTTTGTGATAAATCATTACTTCGAAGCAGAAGTGTCTGCTGAAAAAATAGAGAGGGATAATATCCCTCTTTATTTTTATACAA
>JAEZKJ010000088.1 GCA_023415545.1 Bacteroidota bacterium | reverse complement strand
GCTCTTCATTATCCATATCAACAGGGAATAAAGAATTTACTCGACGGATAAAGTCTCCCAAAATATTCATATAGTTAGTGAAAGCATCGTATGCCGAATCATAAATACCTCTATCAATTGAGATACCGGTATTCTTTGTAGACATAAAACGGAAATTATTACTTGCCTGAAGATAATCCCAATCTTGTTTTATTTTTCTGTCATGACAAAGTAATACTCTCTCTGAAACGCTGTAAAGTTTATTAAACGCCTCACGCTGCATGATATTACCTAACCATGGTGAAATGTCTCTCTCTTCATCTGTCCACGACATTGGATAAGTAACTTGTAGACTATCTACCGATTTCATCTTCGCAATAACCTCTGAAGGAGTAGAGAAAGAAATATTTTTCTCTTTAGCACATGCAGGAAGTGCTTTAAGGAATTCGAGAATATTAGATGATAGAGGTTGAGAAATACCTAGTGCAGAAAGTTCCATAAAGATATTTATCACTTTCTCTTGATCCTGCATTTCTGAGATCCAATTAATATATTTATCAGCAAACAAAGGATATTCGCTCCATTCACTATTTGAGAATCTCAAGCTAATATCATCTGAAAGTTTATAATCACGTAGTAATATTTTCAAAGATGGATTAACAGCACAATGATATAGGTAATGAGGACTCTTCCATCCAAGAGTATGTTTTGCTCCCTCGGCAAGTATTCCTTTGAAACCCATATCGGCAACAATTCCACCTATCTCATCATCATAAATAAGACTAGAATTACGGAAAACTTTAGGTGTCTTGCCAAAAACATCTTTAATTTTTCTTTTCATTCTCTCCACCTCTTCACGGAAGCACTCTTCATTTGCTAAAGAAGATAATCCATGAGAATAAGGTTCGCATAGGAACTCACAACAACCGGTGTCATTAAGTTGATGGAGAAGTTCGATAACTTGAGGAGCATGTATTTCCAACTGTTCAAGTGCTACCCCAGATATAGATAAAGCAACTTTGAAAGCACCTTCATTGCTTTTTGCCATATCTATCAGAGTGTTTAACGCTGGGATATATGATTTTTCGACTACCTCATTTATACCTTGTTCATTAGCATAATCATCATAATAATAGTGATCCCTTCCTATCTCAAAAAAACGATATCTTTTAAGATGTATTATCTGATGAATTTCAAAATAGAGACATATTGTTTTCATATAGAGTTATTTTTATTATTTTCCATAGTTAGCTAATACATTATTATAATGACTTCTCACGAGTAAGCCTACTTTATCCCAGGTAATAGCATCTACCTCTTTTTTACCCTCCTCTTTTAGGTAATTATAAAGTGAAGGATTAGTACATATAGAGTATATAGCATCGGCCATAGCATGTATATCCCAATAATCTGTTTTTATACATTTGTCAAGAATCTCAGCACATCCGGATTGTTTAGATATTATTGTAGGCACTGAACATTGCATAGCCTCAAGAGGTGAAATACCAAATGGTTCAGAAACAGATGGCATGATATATACATCACTAGCCTTGAGCACTTCGTAAACCTGATTTCCTTTCATAAAACCTGGGAAGTGGAATCTATCTGCTATACCTCTCTCAGCAGCAAGTCGAATCATTGCGTTCATCATATCCCCACTACCAGCCATTACAAAACGTATATTTCGAGTCCTTTGAAGAACTAAAGCTGCAGCCTCAACGAAATATTCGGGGCCCTTTTGCATTGTAATTCGACCAAGGAAGGTAACGATTTTCTCATTTGGGCTCTTTTTAGGAACAATATCAAGAATTTCCTGAGCAAGAGGTGTAACAGCATTATGAACAGTAAATACCTTATTAGGATTTTGATGATATTTACTGATTACAGTCTGTCGAGTTAACTCACTTACACACATAATACAGTCGGCATAATCCATACCATTTTTTTCAATACTATAAACAGTAGGATTAACATTACCTCTACTTCTATCGAAATCAGTAGCATGCACGTGAATAACTAATGGTTTTCCTGAAATCTGTTTAGCATGTATTCCTGCCGGATATGTCAACCAGTCATGTGAGTGAATTATATCATATTGTTGTTGACGAGCAACAACACCTGCAACGATAGAATAATTATTTATCTCCTCTTGCAAGTTATCAGGATAACGTCCCGAGAACTCTACACATCCTAAATCATTAAGATGCATATAGTTAAAATCAGCATAAATATTATTACGTAGCTCATAATATAATTGAGGATCGATTATTTTTCCTATTCTTTGTTCTACATAATCCCTATCTACATCTCGCCATGCGATAGGTACAGTGTTCATGCCTATAATATTTAAAAAACTTTTATCTTCATCACCCCAAGGTTTAGGAATACAGAATGTTATATCCATATCTTCTTGCTTAGCCATGCCTTGAGTAAGTCCATAACTAGCAGTACCCAGACCTCCTAGGATATGAGGAGGAAACTCCCAACCAAACATTAAAACTTTCATTCTTATTCCTCCTTATAATTAGTGTTATACTTTTCCAAAATATAAAGTGTACGAAGAACTTCAGCTACATTCATAGCAAATGATACCGCTCCTCTTCCTTTAAATGGAGGGTTACCATCATATACCTCAGGCAATGACCCTACACAATGCAACGTCAATTCATCTTCCAATCCAACAAGTTGTCTTTCAACGAAACTTACTCCACTCATCTTATATATTTTAAGATAAGCCTCAAAGTAGAAACCGGCTAACCATGGCCAAGCTGTTCCTTGATGATATGCATAGTCACGCTCATATTGTGTTCCCACATAATTAGGATTATATCCTAAACTCATAGGGCTCAATGAACGTAAACCTCTTGGTGTAAGTAACTCTTTGGTTACTATATCTAGAACTCTCTTTTTCTGTTTTGGATTTAATGGTGAATAGTCGAATGCAGAAGCAAATATCATATTTGGACGTACACTCCAGTCAACCATCTCTCCATCAACATAGTCAAGAAGATATCCATGAACATTCAAAAAAGTATCAACAAATGATTTATCTAACTTTTCGATAATTTGTGGAACACAATTTAATGAATCTATTTCGCCTTTCGAGTTAAGCAGTTCATTCGAGAAACAGAGCGCATTGTACCATAGAGTATTTAATTCAACAATATATCCACTTCTAGGAACCACAGGTTGTCCATTAGCAACAGAGTTCATCCAAGTGAGTGTTCTATCGTGGCCATCCACAAATAACAAGCCATTTTCATGGAGATCAATAAATGGATGTTTATCAGCTAAAAGATACTCTATTATTGATTGAACTAAGCTACCATACTTCTCAAGACAATCTTCTTTTGACACCATTTTAGCATATTGCTGAATAGACCATATAGCCCACAACAGCACATCAGGCTGTTCCATTTCATAGATTTTTATATCATCACTCTTATTGTCTATGAAATTAAGAATTGCTTTTCTTGCAGTCTCCATGACTATCTCAAACTTCGATCTTTCATCAATAGAAAGCATCAAACCAGGCATTGAAATAAACATGTCACGAGCTCTACACTTAAACCAAGGATAGCCTGCAAGAATATAATAATTGTCACCCTGTTTATTTAAAAACTGGTGAGCCGCATTAATAAGTGTATGTTTAAAATTATCTCGGGGAGTTCTTTCTTCTAACTCTTTTTGGAAAAGAGCAGAAAGTGAAGATGTTTTAATCTCCGAAACACCACCTGAGAAAACTACACTTTCACCCTTTTTCATCTCAAGTTCAAAATACCCAGGAACATAAAGGTCTTCATTGAAATCATAACCTCTCTCCTGTTCTTTTGGATATTCAATTCCTCTATACCAATCAGGTTGGAAAATGAATTCATTCTTTTTATTGAGTTGCATGAAAAGTTCAGGATAGTTTGGATACATACAAGTCTTAATACCATGGTCAACAATTTGATAATCACGACTTGCTACACTGTTTTCATGCGTATACTCTCTAACACTTCTAAAAGCTAGGAAAGGACGTAGTCTCAATGTTGTTTTTGAATGTGCTTCAATAAGAGTATATCTTATTAAAATTCTATTCTCATGGTGGACAAACAGTTTCTCCTTCTTTAGCACAACTCCACCAACTCTATACCATGTAGTAGGAACCTTTTCACATTCAAACTCACGTATATATTTATGTCCACGAGGGCAATAGTTATCGCCCATATATTTATGAATGCCAAGGTTAAATTCAGCCCCATGTTGAATTACAGTTTCATCGAGCGAGGAGAGTAACACATGGTTTTCGTCGTCTAATTCCGGGATTGGAATAACTAGCAAACCATGATATTTCCTTGTATTACAATCAACAATTGTAGTACAATGATAGGCTCCCGAACGATTAGTACGAAGAATTTCTCGTGTAAGAGATTCTTCCAAATTCGTCATATGGGTCTTATCGAAACGTAAATAACTCATAGTTGATATTATTAAGGTTTATATATGATAATTCTTAGTTTAAATTTTATATTAGTTCAAAATTACTTATTTTATTGTATAATCAAAATTATTTATAATTAAATTTAATAGTTTTATCATTTTAATTTGTAATATTTTTATAAATTATCATATACAAACATACCTACAATGAGATATTAAGGTTAATATATTAATATTTTTCATAAATATATCGGTTATTTTGCGTTACAAAATAATAATATTATTATACAATTGCCTATTTAACAATTACCTTTTTAACAAAGTTTTCTTCATATTGTATTGGTAAGAAAAGAAGGCTAATACAAAATAAAAAAGGGCTTGAATCCAAAGAACAATATACTGTTGACTAATTTCATTCATACTTGCTCCCATTGAATTGATTTTCACAAATGCAAGAGTTCCAGGGGCAGCCGGGAATATAAAATGAGCCATTTTCCAATATATAGGCATATTTTCAAGAGGGTATGATATGCCTGAAAGAAAAACCAAACCTACAGAGAAAAAAGATATCATTAATAAAGGCATATCGCTATCAGTAAAGAAAAATGAACAAGCTAAGCCAAAACAACTTGTAGCTATCAAATAAGGTATCATTATTTCTATAATTAACATTGGAGAAGCAAGATGTGGTAACTGAAAAATCAAGGGCAATAAACCTAACATAAATATGCTTAGTAGGCCATATAATATAGTATAAAGAGAAATCTTGCCTATCAATACTGAAATAATAGTTGAATAGTTTGGTATTCCTTTATCATTTGAACCAAGAGTTGAATAAAAAAGATATGCAGGAGTATTCATACTACTCTTTTGCTCAGGAGTGCCACTCCTCCAAACTCGCATCTCCTCCATCTCTTTTCCTGACAACATACTTATTATCATAATTAATGTTTGAAAAACAATAATCGCTAGGACACCAGGAATAAGATAAGTAGCATAGCCATTGGTAAAATTAAACAGTGCAACACCACGAGTATTTATTGTTGGAGTATTAATAATTGAGGAAACATCTTTTTTAGGAATAAAGACTATTTGGTCGGGACGTATATTGTCGTTTACAGCTAGCATTGCCTCTGCCGTTGCTTCATGTAAAGATGCGTAATATAAAAAAGCTGTAGTTACACTATATAAAACAAAGACTGCCTCCTCACCTTTCCCTACTTTTTGATCAAAATCATTTGGTATATATACTAGACCATAAACATCCATCTTCTTCATTAGCTCCTTAGCTGCATTCAAATCTGAATTATTTGTATATACTGAAGCTTGAGGAGTAGCATCAAGCATTCTTGAATATTCACGGCTTAGTGGAGTACGACTCATATCAACAACAGCAATAGGAACATCACGCACAACATTAGGTTGATACATAACATTATATAGATAACCATATCCAAATATTCCACCTATAAGAACTATTATTATTGATATTCTAGTTGAGATGGCTGTACATTCACGCTTTATTATCTGCGCTATCTTATTCAATATTGTCATATTTTCCTGATATTAACGTTTTCTTAAGATGAGGTAGCAAAAGTAAAGGGGGAATAATGAATATAAGAAGAATAACAATATTCAACCAATAATATGAGAAACCATAGTTACCATAAAGAATAGAGTGACATATCTCAACAAAATGTCTTATAGGCAATATGTATGTAAACATATCCACAAAAGGGAACATACTTTTTACCGGAAAAGTTACACCCGATAATGTTGCTCCTAATGAACCAACCATAGAAACAATGCTTATTATTACACTCAAAGCGGGGAATAGGGAAAAGAGAAAGACGCCCATTGCTGCTGTTGAAATAACGAATAGAGCAGATACGATATTTATAGATAAGAATCCGGACTGCATGGGTATATGCATAACTCCAAAATAGATGTAGTTACTCAATATGCTCATAACAATAAATATTATAACATATATCAATAACTTTCCTGTTACAGCAATAAATATATTACCGCCTGCAGCATCAAGCCACTCTTTTGTAGTATGAAATTTTGACTCGCTACCCATAGCATAAGTTACTACCAAAAGAAGCAAAATTTGTATAAACACGAAGAAAAATGGTTGAGTAAGATATATCGAATAATCCATGTCAGGATTAAATAGAGGATATACTTTTGATTGAATAGGCAATAAAAATGCTGTTATAGTATTACCCTGTACACCTTCACCCACAGCTGTTGTAACTATAGGAGATACTGATATTAGTTTTGTTAGTGCTTGAAAAGTTCCTTTAATCTCATCACCTACACTTATCATTGCAAAATGGTAATAATAATTTAATGATACCTGTTTCCCATCCATCACTTTATCTTGAAAAGATGGGGGTATATATAGATAACCATATATGTTTTTTCGTCGTACATCAGCTAGAGCTTCATTATTCGTTGCATAATGTTTAGTCACCTTAAGTGTAGGAGAGGCATCAACATCTCTAATTATCTCTCTTGACATAGAGCTATTGTCTTCATCAACGATTCCTACAGGTAGGTCTTCCATTTGACCACCTCCAAAAATCGTTCCCATGAAGAATATTGAAAAAAGTGGTAAAAGAACAGAAGCAACAAAATATATTCTTCGTGAAGTCATTCTTAACCACTCCCTCTTTACTACTTTTAAGAAAGGTGAATTGACCATCAATAAATTTATTACGGTTTCACATCAGCTAAATTTACAAGAACAGACATACCTGGCCGTAAACTCTCAATAGGCATGACAGGAGAAGCTTTGATTTGAAATGTTTTCATATCGTAGGAGCCCGTCTGCTTTGTTGATCTCCAAGTAGCAAAACTTCCTAAAGGAGAAATATAATAAATTTTAAAAAGCACATTATCCATATTTACAGCAGGAATATCAGCTTTAAAAGATCCTCCCATTTTAAAATGAGGCATATAATCTTCACGCACATTCAAAACCACATGACAATCTTTTAGAACAACAAGATTCATCAAAGGAGTTCCGGTACCTACAAGTTCCCCAACTTCGGGATATACCGATGAAATCTGCCCATCATCAGGAGATGTAAGTTTAGCATCTTCCAATACAGCTTGCACCTCCTCTACTCCACCTTTTGCAGCATCCACAAGCGACTTTGCACTCTGTTTATCTTCAATCTGAGCACCATCTCTTGCCATAATATACTGCTGATATGCTGCTCGTTCAGCTGCTAAAGCAGCTTGATAAATAGCTTCAACTTCATCTTTACGCTGACTCGTTACAACACCATCTTTGTAAAGATTCTGTATTCTTTTGTAAGTAACAGTTGCCAATGCAAGATCACTTTTGCTCTTATTCCACAACTGCTCGGCTGTAATAACTATTTGAATACGTGTGCCACTATCAATCTTCTTATTTTGATATTTAGCTACATCTTCAAGCGCATTTACTTGAGTATATTTAGCCCATGCCTCGGGACTGGATATATAAATTAAAGTATCTCCTTTTTTAACATCACTGCCCTCTTTAACCAACAAAGAGTCAACCCTACCTGGCAGTTTCCCAGATATTCTAATCTCTTTAGCCTCGATCTCTCCTTGTAAGATTATAGGTTTTTCGCTCAATGTAATAATTCCAATAATTGATATTATAGCGGCTGCCACTACAACAACTATGAAAGCTATAGCAATGCTTTTTCTCTGATTTCCCATATATACTGTTTATTTATTTGAAAAAACATAATTCTCTTTTGTTCCTTTATCACAATATTGCCAAAAAGTATCGGTCACTCCACATACAGATAGTAGAGAAGCTAATGCAGAATCATATTGATAATATGCTAAAAGAAAAGCAATCTCTATTTTTGATAGAACATTTTTTGCATCTATTACTTCAGTCGATGTAGCCATACCCTCTTGAAAAGATTTTAATCTTATTCTAACTAGTTCCTTACTCATCTCCAGCGATGTATTTAGCGCAGTAATATCATCTAAAGCACCATCAATTTTACTATATAGCTCATCAATGATAACCGACAAATCAGCTTCAGCCTTTTGTTTGCCAAGTTGGAGCATATCTTGCGAAATTTTTGCTTGTCGAATATTTGCTTCTCTACTTAGTCCATCAAAAATATTCCAAGTAAAAGCAACACCTACCATCGTTCGTGGAACAAGATATTTTGGTACATTATTTGAGTAAAGAGTTTGTTTCCCTATTAATGATATTATTGGAAGATATGCGGATTGATTAATTCTTTTCTGATTTTTAGCCATTAGAACCTCAATATTCAGTTTATTTATGGCATAACTTGAATTGGATATAAGAGTTTTAAAGTAATCTTTTGAAGGTAGTTCTTTGTAAATAAACAGTGGTGATGTGGGGTTAATGCTTTGAGGAACTTTGATATTCAACATCGCTTTTAAAGCTGATTGAGCAACAGATTCCTGCTTTATTGCATTTTCTAACTCACGTTTTGCCTCATCCATAGTAACTTTAGCAAAAAGCAGCTCTGCTCTATTTATCATCCCATTCTTCTCAAACTTCAAAGCATTTTCGTAGTGTATTTTAAAAGTATTGTAAGTTTCATCTCTAACCTCCACCACCTTTTGTGCAACTCTTACTCCGAAATATGCTTCAATTAATCCGGACTGAATTGCAGCGGCAGTTTCATCCCTATTTACCTCAGCCCAATCAACCATTTGCTTACCTAACTTGGTGGCATAAATTCTTTTCCCTCCAGTAAATAAAGGCCATATCACATTAGCATCAACTGATGTAAGATTACTTTTCATCAGTGGAAAAATTAATGTGTTTGAACCTATCTGTTCTAATAATCCATTTATTATTTTATCATCGGGAAGAATAGTTTTTATAAATTCTTGAGCAGGATCAGTTAAAACCTTCAAAGATTGTCGCACCTCTATATCGTTAGATAGATGCATAAAAGTACCCGAAGCATTGATTTGTGGATACCAAAAGGAGTTCAATTTTGTTCTTTCGGTTTTTGCTAAGCCTAAGGATTTATCTGTAATCTTTAGTAAATAATTCTTATCTTTTAAGATTTTACTTGATTCCTTTAGTGATAAATTTATCATATCACTTTGTCCATAGGAGCAAAATGGAATAAAAAAGAGTAGAATTAATAGTCGAATAATCATATAATATTGTTATTTATTTTGAAATAACAACATATGATATCTAAAATAGTTCAATTAAAATTATGCAATGTAACAATTAATTAATTTTATATGATCTATTTAAATAGTTCGAAGGTAAATTTTAATCCTATTGAGTCGTATTTACTTTTAATAAAACTTGCAAATAATCCAACGTCGAAATAAGTTGTCTCAATTCCATATCCAAACTCGGTATATGGATTTAAGTGAGGCATAAAAAGTATACCTCCATACAAACGTTCATGCTGTATTATACTACAAAGTTTACTTATAGACTTTAGTATTATAAATGGAGACTCATACGACACATTGCCTCTCCAATATTGACTTGAAGAGTTATACCATGCACCATCGAGTAATTGAAAAGTTCCTCCTATATCATCATTCCATCCCTCTGGAAGATTCCGTCTTGAGAAATTAGCAAAATCAATAAAATATACACCATTGTGTTTAGTAAAGATACCTCCACCAATTCTATATCCCAAAAAGTTAACTCCATTTAAGTTTATCCGATGTTGAACATCAAATTCCACCCTTTCATGAGCAGTGTTTGAATGAAATATATTTTTAATACCTCTTTCATAATCAACGGAAAAAGTAGGTAAAGATGAGCCAATGTTTATCTTTCGTTTACCCATCATATAATAATACATTCCGGGAGTCCATATTACCGTTACCCTTGGAGCAAAAGTATTGTATTCTCTTTTTATACCTCTAATCTTAGCCCACTCACTATCTGAAATTGGTCTTTGCAATTTGATTTCTGAATTATTTATAAGCCCTCTCCAATGGATTGATATACCTGTTTTAATTGTCAATCCATTTACAGGCTCTATACTATGATATAAATTGAAGTTTATATCTCGGAAATAGTCTAAATCTAAATTTTTAAAATTAAAAAGGCTATCAGGTAACTTTTTTAATTCATCAAGAACAATACTACTGTAAATTCTATTACCATTACCAAACGAAATTCCGAAACTTCCTTGTTTCTGCGGTAAATATTCAAACTCAGCATCCAGTTTAGCATATAGTTCTTTCCTGGTAAAGTTATAACCTACTAATGGAACAATTTTAATGGAACGACTATTCTCAAAGATTTTATTATATCGAAACTTTTGTTTGTATGAGTAACCATTGCTATGACTATAACTGAACATCATAGGATTAATTAGTGGCGAACATCTAACTTTACCAAACCCTGACAAATCAATATCGTAGTTTGAAATAAGTACATCGCCAAATTGACTAAATACATTTTTACTGATATTTGCATTAGTGATTTTTATAACCTCATTATTATTTGTAAAATGTGCTTTATATATACTATCCTCTTTAATATTTAATTGAACATGTCGTTTTTTCGACATAGTTTTCAAATCATTTATGACACTTGTTGTATCACAAGTCAACTGATAATATTTCGATAAATCATGACGATGCTTTTTAATTGAAGGATATTTTGTTGATTCTTTTAAAAATTTAATTGAGTCATATTTTATCCAAGTCCCACAATTTAAAGATATATGATTTCCAATAAAACGAAAATCACCATCCATTGTTATATATACAGGAAGAAGTTCTTTATCACTTCCCTCTTCACCCATTATAGATCTTAATTTAAAATTTATCAAATCATAAACACCTTCGAAATAAGCTTCCCGTATGGTCCATACGCTATCACTAACTATCAAATATCCATTAACGAGTTGAGTATTTCTAAACTTTGGAGTAAAAGATATTTTAAATCTTTTAATATTATTCTCACTATATACAGAATCAAGAGCATATTTATAATGCCTGCTATTACGCTTATCTAAAGGTGAAAGAAGATTATCATTCATCATTGATGAAGAGTAAATATTCATCTTCGTCAAATCCATCATGTTTAAAAGTTGACCTTTATTTTTTTTGAATGTACTTGTAAAAGCTTTCAATTTACTTTCATAAATATTAGGAGCACTATATTGAACATCAGTCACTGTTTCAATTAAATACTCCTTTGTATCCTTCTTGAGTTTAAACATTGATGGAACATATTTCAAGAAAAGATTCTTTTTATGAATATTTACAAATCCTTTTAAATATAGTTCAGCTTTATATACATTAATAAGTGTAGAATATGATGGAGATAAAGTAAAAATATTATACATTATTGAGTCGGGAACCGATTGTTTTGATTTCGATTTGTCACTTATCTCATAAGCATTTATGGACATTGGGAACAAAAGTATGAGAATAAATGTAGTAATGAAATATTTATATATGTAGGGCAACACGTTCAGTATGATTATATACAAAAATAATAAAAGTTTATAGCCGAAATGATTTATTAATATTTATTTTCTATATTTGTGCTATATAACATGTTTTGTTTAAATTATGGTTAAAAAAGAATTATCAGAGACAGAGATTGCAGAAAGTATTCCAGATATTTGGCATCCTTTGACTAAAGAACAGAAAGATTATTTAGCTCAAAACTTCTCAATTCAGAAATACAAAAAAAACGAAACAATCTATTGTGAAGGAGAAGCGCCTAAACATCTTATGTGTCTTCTTAGTGGTAAAGTAAAGATATTCAAAGAGGGAGTTGGTGGAAGAAGCCAAATTATTCGTGTAATAAAAGACAAAGAATATTTTGCTTATAGGGCATTCTTTGCTCAAGAAAATTTTGTTACTGCTGCTGCAGCTTTTGAGCCATGTACAATATGCCTTATTCCTATGGATGCAATTATGACATTGCTTCACGAAAATAATGAGTTAGCTATATTCTTTATTAAACAACTTTCCATTGATCTTGGTATCTCGGATGAAAGAACAGTAAGCCTTACTCAAAAACATATTCGCGGTCGTCTTGCTGAATCACTTATATTTTTGAAAGACACTTATGGAGTTGAAGAAGATGATTCAACATTAAGTATTTATTTATCAAGAGAAGATTTAGCCAATCTTTCGAATATGACCACATCGAATGCTATAAGGACATTATCAAATTTCGCTAATGAAAAGCTGATAGCTATCGATGGAAGAAAAATTAAAATTATAGAAGAAGAAAAATTAAAGAAAATAAGTAAGATTGGTTAATACCAATTAAACTATTATTTGATAATTCTTATACATAATTAAACAAAAAAAGACTCCCTTACGTTTTATAGTCAATATAAACTAATAAGTTATGAGTAAAGGTAAAATATGGGGAATCATTATTCTTATCCTTGCAATATTAGGATTTGTAATATGGCTCTTTACGAGCCCTGGAGTAAAAAAAGATGTACAGAAAGAGGGAGTTGAAATCATTAATGATGAAACATTACCATAAACCAATTGGGCTAGATAATAAAATATCTAGCCCAATTAGTTTATATTATAAAGCTTTTCTTAATCGAACAAGTTTATGAAGTAAAGATTCCAGTTCATCTAACTTAAGCATGTTAGCACCATCACTTTTAGCAACAGAAGGATCCTCATGAGTCTCCATAAATAAACCATCTACCCCTACAGCAACACCTGCTTTAGCTATAGTTTCAATAAGTTGAGGCATACCTCCGGTAACACCACTCTTTTGATTTGGTTGCTGAAGCGAGTGAGTAACATCAAGAATAACAGGGAATCCATTTTTTTGCATCTCAGGAATACCACGATAATCAACTATTAAATCACCATATCCAAAAGTTGTTCCTCTCTCGGTTAACATTACCTGATTATTACCGGCTTCAACGAGCTTATTTGCTACAAAGCTCATAGCCTCAGGTGATAAAAATTGTCCCTTCTTTACGTTAACAATTTTTCCTGTCTTTGCTGCTGCAACGAGCAAATCTGTTTGACGGCAAAGAAATGCCGGAATTTGCAATACATCGACATACTCAGCAGCCATATCTGCCTCTTGAGCCGAGTGTATATCAGTAACCACAGGAACATCGAAAGTATCACGCACTTTTCTTAATATCTTCAAAGCCTTTTCATCACCAATACCCATAAATGAATCTATTCTTGAGCGGTTAGCTTTTCTGTATGAACCTTTAAAGACATAAGGAATATTTAATTCTGAAGTTATTTTTACAACCTTTTCAGCAATCCTCATCGCCATATCTTCTCCTTCAATGACACAAGGTCCTGCAAGAAGGAAAAATATATCATCTTTTTTAAGATCTTCAATTTTAGTTATCATATTCTTTATTTTGGTATTATAAGTGTCAATGCTTCAAGTTTGATATCTATATCTACCGGGAAATACTTTTCAAGCATTCGTCCATCTACACTTATAGAAGCATTCTGAGCACGTAATAATTTCACTTTTTTCGTTCTATATGGTTTTACTGTTTTATGATTCAATAATCTTCCTTGCACTAACAACCACAAACCGGAGAAAAGCTGAATCAATCCAGGACGATAAACAACAGATACATCCAACCATCCATTGTAAGGAACAGCACTAGGAGTAAGTCCATAACCTCTAGCACTACCTACACATACCAGCATTATTCTACCACGTATATGTTCATCATTAATTTTGATGTGCATTCTATAAAGCTTTCTTTCAAAAAGAAGAAGAAACATAGAAGCAGCAATAGATAGTTGACGCATTCCCCAAAAACGTCTTGTTCCATTTGTGATCTGCACAATTTTGGCTCCCAGACCAATATAAACGGCATTAATAAAGTATCTCATTACATGATTATTACCGTCAAAATATGAACAAGTGCCAACATCAATACGTCGGGTTCTCCTATTTATAATCCAATCAACAGCCTGCTTATAATCATCATCATCTATACCCCAAAATCTGGCAAAATCATTTCCAATACCATTAGGAATTAGTCCAAGTGCTATGGAGCTTTTATCTTCAACATCCGATTTCATGATGCCATTAACAGCATCATTAAGTGCTCCATCACCGCCAACAACAACAATAGTTTTGTATCCGTTATTGGCCAATATACCTACTAGTCTCTCCACGGAGCCGAATCCTTCAGATTGCACATAATCGAACTGAATATTTTTCAGTTCCATATAAGCACGAATCTCGTCCCATCGCTTCTGTTTCTTGCGACTTCCAGCCTTTGGATTATATACAATCCCCCATCTGTTTGGTTCTATAGCCATGACTTATAATTTTAGTCCAACATTAGTTTTATTGCATCTATTTTTTCGTCCATTGGCAATTGTGCATCAATCCAATTTATTTTCAATCCCCTCCTTTCCATGCCTCTGAACCAGGTCATTTGTCTCTTGGCAAATTGATGAATGGCAATCTCAAGTTGATTAAACATCTCTTCATAAGTGAGTTTTCCTATCACATATAAAGTAAGATATTTATATTCCAAACCATAGTATATCAAATCGTCAGGAGTGACTCCACTATCCAACAACACTCTTATTTCATCTACCATGCCATCATCTAATCTCTGTTTAAGACGTTTTGTTATCTTTTGCCTTCTAATATCACGATCAATATCTAATCCAACTATTAATGAATTGATTGTTGGGAAATTACGATATTCAGCAGGTTTAGATAAATAATATTCCTCAATTTCAATAGCTCTGATTGCTCTTTTTACTGTATCAACATCAGTAGAATTATGTAATTTCTTATATGATGATAATATTTCAGTAAGCTCATCTAACGATTTACTCTCGAGTTGTGCTCTGAGTTGTGGGTTCTCAGGAACAGGAAGAAGTTTATATCCTTTTAATACCGACTCAAGATACATACCTGTTCCACCACACATTATAGGAGTTATCCCCCTACCCTTAATATCATTATAAGCATTTAGAAAATCATGCTGATATTCAAATACATTATATTTATATCCGGGATCTACTATATCTATAAGATGATAAGGAATTTCAGTACCATTAACATTATACTCACAAAGATCCTTACCGGTGCCTAAATCCATTCCACGATAAATTTGACGGCTATCCGCACTAATTATTTCACTCTTCAGTACGAAAGCTAACTCAACTGCTAAAGAAGTTTTTCCACAAGCTGTCGGTCCTAAAACCGTAATCATATCATAGTTTGTCATCAGAACACAATTACTTTTGCACAAAGATATTGAATTTGCGCTATTATTCATACGAAAAAAGACAAAAAAGAAACCGGAGAAAAATTACTTTTACTCAGTTTCTTTTTATGTATATACCCAACTCTACTCTATTTATTGATTAGAGATTAGGATAAAAAAAAGAAGCTGACATAAAAGTCAGCTTCTTTATATATTTTAGAAAGACTAAAATTAAGCGTTTACGCTAGCCATGTGAGCGATCAAATCCAACACTTTGTTAGAGTAACCGATCTCATTGTCATACCAAGCAACAACTTTAACGAATGTATCTGTCAAAGCGATACCAGCTTTAGCATCGAAGATAGAAGTACGAGCGTCACCAAGGAAGTCAGCAGAAACTACTGCATCTTCAGTGTAACCAAGGATACCTTTCAATTCGTTTTCAGAAGCTTCTTTCATTGCTGCACAAATTTCAGCGTAAGTAGCTGGTTTAGCCAAGTTAACTGTCAAGTCAACAACAGATACGTCCAAAGTAGGAACACGCATAGCCATACCAGTCAATTTACCGTTCAATTCAGGAATTACTTTACCTACAGCTTTAGCAGCACCAGTTGAAGAAGGGATGATGTTACCAGAAGCAGCACGACCACCTCTCCAGTCTTTTACTGAAGGACCGTCAACTGTTTTCTGAGTTGCAGTTGTAGAGTGAACTGTAGTCATCAAACCGTCAGTGATACCGAACTTGTCGTTCAATACTTTAGCGATAGGAGCAAGACAGTTAGTAGTACAAGATGCGTTAGAAACGAACTGAGTACCTTTAACGTATGTCTTTTCATTAACACCACAAACGAACATTGGAGTGTCATCTTTTGAAGGAGCTGACATTACAACGTATTTTGCACCAGCTTCAAGGTGAAGTTGAGCTTTTTCTTTAGTAAGGAACAAACCAGTAGATTCAACTACATATTCTGCACCGATAGCATCCCATTTCAAGTCAGCTGGGTTTCTTTCAGCAGTAACGCGGATTTCTTTACCGTTTACGATAAGTTTGCTGTTTTCAACATCTGCTTCGATAGTTCCATCGAACTGACCGTGCATTGTGTCATATTTAAGCATATAAGCCAAATAATCAACTGGGCAAAGGTCATTAATACCTACGATTTCGATATCGTTTCTTTTCTGAGCTGCACGGAATACGAAACGGCCAATACGACCAAATCCGTTAATACCAACTTTAGTCATTTTTGTATAAATTTTTAAAGGTTTTATAATATAGCTTTTAACGTCTAAAAACCATGATATTTAAAGTCAATGCACTTAATGTTTTAAATGCGGTGCAAAAATACAAATTTGTTTTTATATTAGCGTTATATTTCAAATTTAAAATTAAAAAAAATGGGTAAAAGTAACTTTTTTCAAGATTTCAAGGCATTTGCCATGAGGGGAAATGTTATTGACATGGCTGTTGGTATAATCGTAGGAGCAGCTTTTAGCAAAATTGTTTCAGCAATCGTTTCTGACATCATTATGCCACTTATAGGTTTATTAATTGGTGGAATTAATTTTACTGATTTGAAAATACTTCTTGAGCCGGCAAGAGTTGTTGATGGAGTTGAAAAAGCTGCCGTATATCTTAATTATGGAGTATTCATGCAAGCAGTATTGGACTTCCTAATTATAGCTTTCTCAATTTTTATATGCATACGTATGATTGGGAAATTCATGAGAAAGGAAAAAGAGGCTCCGGTTACTCCTCCTGCACCTCCTGCACCTTCAAAAGAGGAAATTTTACTTGGTGAGATACGTGACTTATTAAAAGAACAGAATAAGAAATAGTCATAAAAGAACTCATTTATTCCATTTTCTTATGTAAAAGATTATCATGGATTTAATTTTTCTGAGTATCTTTGTCCCACAAAGAAATATATATTATTATCAATAACTATGCATCAAAAAGTTATTATTCTTGATTTCGGCTCGCAAACAACTCAGCTTATTGGACGTCGCGTTCGTGAACTTGATACATATTGCGAGATTGTACCGTATAATAAATTTCCACATGATGATCCATCTGTAATAGGTGTTATCCTCTCAGGAAGTCCTTTCTCTGTTTACGATGAGAAAGCTTTTAAAGTTGATCTAACAAATATCCGCGGTAAGTATCCTATATTAGGAATTTGCTATGGCGCACAGTTTATGTCATATGTAAACGGCGGAAAAGTTGAACCGGCAGGTACTCGTGAATATGGTAGAGCACATCTATCTTCATTCGATCATACAAATCCACTGTTCAAATTTGTTCGTGAGGGCTCACAAGTATGGATGTCACATGGTGATACAATCACTGCTATCCCTGATAATTTTGAAATCATTGCTTCAACCGATAAAGTAGCTATAGCTGCTTATCAGGCAAAGAATGAAAAACTTTGGGGAGTTCAGTTCCATCCCGAAGTATTCCATAGTGAAGATGGTACACAGATACTTAAGAACTTTGTTGTAGATATTTGCGGAAGCAAGCAAGATTGGAGTGCAGCTTCATTCATTGAAACTACTGTTAAAGAGCTTAAAGAGACACTTGGCGATGACAAAGTTGTTCTTGGTCTTAGTGGTGGCGTTGACTCATCGGTAGCAGCTGTACTTCTTAACAAAGCTATTGGTAAAAACCTTACTTGTATCTTTGTTGATCATGGAATGTTGCGCAAAAACGAGTTTAAGAATGTAATGAATGACTACCAATGTTTAGGCCTTAATGTTATAGGTGTTGACGCTAGCGAAAAGTTCTTCTCAGAACTTGCCGGTGTAACAGAACCTGAACAGAAGAGAAAGATTATTGGTAAAGGATTCATTGATGTATTCGATGCTGAAGCTCATAAAATAAAAGATGTAAAATGGCTTGCACAAGGAACTATTTATCCTGACTGCATCGAGTCATTAAGCATAACAGGTACAGTTATCAAGAGCCATCACAATGTAGGTGGTCTTCCTGAAAAGATGAATCTTAAACTTTGTGAACCTCTTCGTCTTCTTTTCAAAGATGAAGTTCGTCGCGTAGGTAGAGAACTTGGAATGCCTGAGCATCTTATCACTCGTCATCCTTTCCCTGGACCAGGTCTTGCTGTAAGAATTTTAGGAGATATCACTCCTGAAAAAGTACATGTTCTTCAGGAAGCCGATGATATCTTTATCCAAGGTCTTCGTGACTGGAATCTATACGACAAGGTATGGCAAGCAGGTGTTATCCTTCTTCCTGTACAGAGTGTAGGTGTTATGGGTGATGAAAGAACTTATGAACGTGCAGTTGCACTTCGTGCCGTAACAAGTACTGATGCAATGACTGCCGACTGGGCTCACCTTCCATATGAATTTATGGCTAAAGTATCTAACGATATAATCAATAAAGTTAAAGGTGTTAATAGAGTTTGTTATGACATCTCTTCAAAACCACCTGCAACTATTGAGTGGGAATAAAAATTCACATTTATAATAATATTTAAATAGCCTCATCCCGATAAGGGTTGGGGCTATTAATTTTTTAATATGAACTTATATATAAAATTCAGAAAAGGGGATTTATTGATTTTATTATAGTTCAAGTATTTATTTCTTTTGATAGATACGCACATAATCTATTTCATAACGCATCGGATAAGCATCAGCTGCATCAGGACCACCATTATCACCACCAACCGCTAAGTTCAACAAAATATAATGTGGCTGTTTGAAAGGATTACGATGATCGGAACTACCATTAATTGTTTCATTCAAAAATGTTTCATTCAAGAGTTCATCGTCTAAATAAAGACGGATTGCTTCTTCATCCCAATCCATGCGCCATACATGAAACTCGGATGCCCAATCCATATTTTGTTCCAAAAAATGGCTAAATGGTACAGTTTGTGTATCCCATTTAGCTGTAAACGGACGTTCTGTCCCCCAAGCAGCATTAGCCAAGATATGCGGAACTCCCTTAATACGATAGAATTCCATAATATCTATTTCTCCACATGAAGGCCAAGGCAAATCATTCCCCAATGTCCATATAGCAGGCCAAGCTCCCTTAGCAACAGGTATTCGGGCACGTACTTCAAAACGACCATAAAGGAACTCATGTTTTCCAGCAGTAGTTACAGAAGAAGAAGTACATTCTATGAATTCACGAGAACGTCTCCAATCATTACTTCCTTCTTGATACATCGGATTAGGACGTTTCTCTTTTCGAGCCTCAATTATCAAATGTCCTCCATAGCAATAAGCATTATCAGATTGATACCATTGCAACTCATGATTACGAGTAAACCCTTTTTCATAGTTCCATGAAGCATCATCCAATCTTCCATCTGTATTAAATTCATCGCACCATACCAACTGGTAGTCTTGTGTTTGAGCGTTCATTGGGAATATCATTCCCATTGCGCATATCAGTATTGATTTAATAAACTTTTTTTCCATGCCATAAAGTTAAAAAAAAATATAAATGAAGTAAACTATTATAGGATTGGAACTTTTTTCAAGTAAAATTGGTTAGGATTAAAGAAACAAACTGTAAACTCTTTCCAGTACACATCAAATAACAGTCAACTAAAATCGTTAACATACATAGTCAACAATTATTAAAAATAAGGTTTAACTCAGTCAACCTATACTACAAATAAGACTAACAACAGTCAACCAAAATCGTTTACATACAAACTATTCTTGCACTTTTCAAAGACAAAAATAAATCACGATGTGAAATACTCATTTCACACTGTGAAACGGATAATTCACACCGTGAAACAGATATATCACGATGATAAACGAATAAAATATCGAAAACTAAATCATTATTTCCCTAAAAGAGTCATCCAACTTTTTTTAATGATCGAATTATATATCTAAATATAATATATTATTACATCACACCTAGTAATTCAACATCAAAAATTAAAGTTGAGTATCCAGGTATATCGCCATTTGTTTTTGCTCCATACCCCTTGTCGTATGGTATATAGATTATCCATCTATCGCCTAATCTCATATTCTTTAAGGCTATTTGCCAACCATCGATAACCTCACGAAGTCGGAAGGCTTCGGGACAATTTCTATTAGCTGTACTATCAAAAACCTTACCATCTATTAGTTTCCCTGTGTAGTTTACTGTTACTATACTATCTAAATTTGGAGTAACATTTTTGCCGCTGCTCTTAACAATTTCATATAGTATGCCGCCGTCTAGTTCAAATATCTTTTCATTCTTCTTAAGTCCTAAAAGAAACTCTTCATTATTTCTTCTATAAATCTCTTTTTTTGATAATGCCATACCCCTCTATATTATAGGTAAAAATCACTGTTTGTTCTTCCAAATAACCATTATCTTATTCTTTATGGCAAATATATTAAATAAAGATACAATAACAAATAAAATCAAACCAACAATAATAGCATATATCATTCCTCCCTCAGGGATGTCAGGGAATATGTTTGTGATAAACTCCATATACTTACCTCGTATAATTGATACTATCACTATACTTACAATAAGCACAAGGATATTCAAACTAAAAGTAAGTATCTGATATGGTAAAGCTATTTTGGAAGGACTATAACCTATCAACAGAAGATTTTCCAACTTAGATGTATTTTTTTGAAGAAGTAAATATATACTCAACATAAGTATATAGAATGAAAGAATACTTATAATAAGACCTACTGAGAGTACAATACCCGATATAATCTTTAAAAACCATGTAGTCTTTCCTGCATCCAGTTTGTCATTCTCCGTTTCGTAACCTTTATCTTTAAAGAACTTAGCAATCCTATCATCTGTAGGATTATTAACCTCGACAATTACCCTCGATGGTACAGCTTTTTTATCTTGGGCAAACTTTGTATTAGCCCATTTCATAAATGACTCGGGAACAAGTATAGTGTTTAATCTATTCGAAAAACCTACAATGTTACCTTTCATAGTTACAGTTTGAAAATCTTGAGTAAGGATCTTTATATCAAGATTTATCATGCCCATAACGCCTTCGGATATTTGTGGTAGGTTTCTACTTTGAGCGAATCCGAAATTATAAAGGTTCAGATAGTTTCGAGGTATTATAATGGGTACGCTATTTTGGTTCTCATCGAAATGCCATTTATCGAGTTTTATATCAACAAATTCATCAGGAACAGATTCAAAAAACATATCTGTTGACATCTTCATACCCGTGTTTGCCATACCCATGCCGGCAGATATTTTAAATTGTGAAGGCGTAAAAACACCTATTGTTTTAGTAAAAGGCTGTTCCTTGATTTCATCAATATCATCTTCCGAAAAACTATTAGTTTTACCTACTAAAGAGCCTAATGTAGTAACCTTCTTGCTTACTATAAAATAGTCCTTTTTTATAAAACTGTCACCTTGATTAAATACAGGAACAATATCGTTATAAAACTGTACGCTCAATAGTACGATTATCATACCGCAAAGGTTAGCAAAGAAGAAACCTAGCAGTTGAGGCATACTAATATGATGACGTAATAATTTCCATACTAATTTCATAAGGCAAATGTTTTATTGTAGTTTAGTTCAAGATGTTTTCCTATGGATGTAACGATAACCCCACATCCCGTTTTATCACTCTCCTCGGTAAGAATTGATGATAATATTTTTGCATTCTCTGTATCAAGATGACTTATTGGTTCATCGAGGAAGATAAAGTCGGAAGGTTGGCATAATGATCTTATGAATGCAACTCTTTGCTGCTGTCCAAAAGACATTTTCTGTACTTTAGCATCCATCTTATCAGCTATACCCAAGAGTTCGAAAAGTGACTCTATCTCTTTTTTTGATTTATGATGTGTTAGTGAATTTTTGATCTGTACATTCTCCATTGCGGTAAGTTCTGGAAAAAGTCTAAGTTCTTGGAAGAGCATGCTTAATGATCTTTTTCGTATCTCGGTCCACTGCTTTATCGAGTAGTTTCGTATGTTTACTCCATCAAAACATATCAATCCTTGATAGTCATCTCTATAACCATAAATATAACTACAAAAAGATGATTTACCGGTTCCCGAGGCAGCCTCAATAAGATACTTCTCTCCTCTATTCAAAGTAATAGAGTTGTGCCATACTTGCGACTCGATTTTATCTCTTCCGGCAAAAACTTGTGGAAGTGTGTTTTTTAATTCTATACTATTCATAGTTTCTGTAGTTCACTAACTAGTAGTTGTAATGCATTTACTTTTTTATCTGTGATAAATATCTCCATTTTTGCGCCTTTCCAGTTAGGAATGTTTATTGTAGCATAGTCGCAATAGTTTAAAACCGGCTTTATCATTCTTAAATTATAATCACTCATCATAGTCATCTGATCAACGATTTGTTTTGCATTTATAAATGACACAAACCTGCTATTGCTTATACTCTCTTTAGCTTTTGTGTTCAGTAATGAGTTTGGATATTTTTGGCAAGCCATACTTGCCAAAATAGCATTGTTGGTCACGTAAAGCATACCATTTTTTACTCCAAACCATAGATTAGCACCCATAGTACCAAAATAATATGCCGAAGGTCCAATCTTTTTAAGTATCATTTGTCCTCCCATCATAGCCACCAACGGAATAAGATCATCAAATGAGGAGAGAAACTGATCACTTTTTACTTTTCCATAAAGCAACATATCATCTAAAGATGGCGACATATATCCTATTGCAACATCTCCTTCAATAGCTGAAAAAATATCACTTATATCGATAGGAAGCATAGGATCATTCAACACTCTCTCGATAGCAGGATTCTTACTTAATATGTTATAAAAATCACATCCTTTTATTGAAGCACAATTCCAAAGGACCGATGTTGATGGGAAATAAGCCAACAAATCACTGTCTACATTCATAGTAGCTTTGTCGATATCCTCAAGAGTAGCAATTATTTTTTTATCTTCAATAAGCGATTCAACCTGACATGTAATATTTCCTACATTGAAATCTACATTCATGAAATATTTAAGATCCTCTAACTGCATATCAGCAGGCATGCCTAACTTCAGTTGATTTACAATGCTACTTGGTAAAAGTGAAAAGTTCATTACCATACTTATCTCACCCTTAGCATCCTGAAGTTTTTGAAAATATGGAGTATTACAGAAACTTTTTTGCTTCTCTTGGCGCATGTAACTCATAAGAGTCTCTTTAATTCCACTTGAATCATCAGCACCATTTGTTATAATCATCAAGGTACCATTATTAAAAGCACAGAAGAGAGTACCTATTTTTGCCCATTGGCATCTATCGCCCTTACGTATTTCGCTGCCAACACCCTCTTGATTTAACATTTCAATAAGAGATTCGAAATCATCATCATCATCAAGTTTTGCAACAAAACCTAACAGGTTGGTAGATGAGCAAGAAAACAGATATATATTATCGGTAAAAGAGATACCTGAAGATGAAGGATCTTTTAAAATCTTTTCAATTTGCTTGTACGAGTCACCTCCCAAGCCCGATTTTAATGCATTGGATATACGTTGGACAAGAACTTTTCCATTCTCATCATTAATTCCACTTTTATGAACAATTTTGTCCATGTTAAGTGATATAACAATACTGGCATCTTGTGGTATAGCATCCCTATAATCACTTTTTTTAGAACATGATGACAGTAGAACAACTATAAGAATGAAGATAGTATTAGATATAAGTCTTTTCATCTTTTTATTTTTGGTTTGTTAAATTCATTATATGACAAGCTACAAGAGCAGCAGTCTCTGTACGCAGTCTCGATTTTCCTAGAGAAATAGGAATAAATCCATTCTCAATAGCTAAATCTACCTCTTGTTGACTAAAATCACCTTCAGGTCCAATCAACACTAAGGCATCTTCGCCAGGTTTTATAATATCTTTAAAAATTTGCTTCTCACCTTCGTTGCAATGAGCAATAAACTTCTTTCCTGAGAAATCTTTCTTCACGAACTTATTAAAATCAATCATATCATTCAATATAGGCTTTGTTGCCTTTAATGACTGTTTGATGGCTGAAACTAAAATCTTCTCTACCCTCTCACTCTTTATTACTTTTCTTTCAGAGTATCTGCAATTCAAAAATGTAAGTTCGTCAAATCCTATCTCAGTAGCTTTCTCGGCAAACCACTCCACACGATCCATATTTTTTGTTGGAGCCATCGCAAGATGAAGATGCCCACTCCACAATTTCTCTTGTTTCTCTTTTCCCTCTATGTTTACAATACACTTTTTATTACTAATAAATGATATTGATGCATTATAGAAGTAACCTTTCCCATCGGTTAAGGTTATTTTATCCCCCTCGGCTAATCTTAATACTTTAACACAATGAGCTGCCTCTTCTGAAGGCAGCTCAAAATTTGATTCTATATTTGGTGTATAAAATAGATTCATCTTTAAATAATATTGTTTTCAGTATCACTACTACTCTTTTGGCGACGCATAATTTCATCACGTAGTTTTGATGCTTGTTCATAATTTTCATCCTTAATAGCTCTTTGAAGTTCCTCTTTCAATATATCCATACTCACCATATTTATAGTTATTGAAAAAGAACCATTACTCTCTTCATGAAGATATTCATTATCCATAATGTGAGCAGTGGTAAATATTGGAGCTTTATAGCGTATAGCTAATGCTATAGCATCGGATGTGCGCGAGTCAAGAACATACTCGCTACCATCTTTATTGAAATATAAATAGGAATAGAACACTCCATCTTTAACTAAATATATCAAAACCTTATTCAACTCCACATCCATCTTTCGGATTAGTGAAATAAACAAATCATGGGTAAGTGGCCT
>JAEZKJ010000041.1 GCA_023415545.1 Bacteroidota bacterium | reverse complement strand
AAAAAGAGAAACAAATATGAATGAATTGATTTGTATAATAATAGATTTTTTATATGTATATTTTTTACTATGTACTATATACATATCATTTTTCTCAATTATTTCATATTTTTATAAACCTATCAAAATAAAAGAATCAAATGTTTTAAGAAAGTTTGCTGTACTTGTTCCTGCATATAAAGAAGATGCAGTGATAAATGAATGCGTTGATTCACTTATAAACCAAAGCTATTGCAAATGGAATTATGATATTCATGTAATATCAGAAGGTATGTCTTTAGAGACTAATAATAGCTTAAGAAATAAAAATGTGTTTCTCTATGAAATTAATTTTGAAAATAGCTCAAAAGCTAATTCGTTGATGTACGTAAGTAAAGAATTAAAACAATACGATTACATAGTTATTATTGATGCAGATAATATGTTACCATATAATTACTTAAGAGATATAAATACTTTTGTTTGTTCTACTAATTGTATCGCATTACAAACTCATAGAAGGTATAAATCTATTTGCAATAATATCTCATTTATGGATAGTGTAATTGAAGAGATGAATAATACTATTTACCGTAAAGGTCACAACGCAATTCATTTATCATCTTCAATTATAGGTTCAGGGATTGTGCTTGATTATAAATGGTTCCTTGATAATGTTCTAAATCTAAATAGTACTGGCGAAGATAAGGAGATAGAGGAGAAATTATTGATTCAAAATAAATATATATATTATTCAGATAACATCATTTTTGAAGATGAAAAGATTAATAATAGATCAAATATGAAGTATCAAAGAAGAAGATGGTTAGCTACTCAACTTTACCTCTTGAAAATTCTTTTTTATAATTTGACTAGTGTTATAAAAAAAGGGAATATTAATTATTTATTTAAAATTTATGAAACTATTATTTTACCAAAAAGTTTACTTGTTGGATTTATATTTGTTATTTCTATAATAATAACTACGATAAACCCTTATGATTCTATTTCATGGTGGACGCTATTCATAATTTTACTAATATCATTATTTATTGCAATTCCTAATGAGTTAAGGGATAAGAGGTTAATTAAATGTATTATTCTTGATACTCCATTTTTCATACTTATGATGTTCTTTAATATTTTTAAAATTAGGAATGCAGACAAAAAGTTTATTCACACACAACACGGAAATAAGCTATGAAAATAAAAGAGTACATACAAAATCATAGTAAAATTAAAAATGTATTATACCGATTTATAATGCATCCTATTAAGACCAGACCAAATTGGTGGATTAGATTATTTATGCAATTCTATACAAAAAGAGGGAGAAAAAGTATAATTTACAAAAGCGTTAGAAAAGACATAACTCCGTTTAATAATTTTAGTTTGGGTGATTATTCAATAATTGAAGATTGGTCATGCATAAATAATGCTGTTGGAGATGTGATAATTGGATCAAATAGTCGTATTGGTTTGCATAACACAGTCATTGGCCCTATTATAATAGGTAATCATGTTAATATTGCACAAGGAGTAGTTTTGTCAGGAATGAACCACTCTTATAAAGACTCATCAAAAAGAATTGACGAACAAAAAGTAATAACATCACCTATTATAATTGAAGATGATGTTTGGATTGGAGCAAATTGTGTTATTTTACCAGGTGTAAAAGTTGGGAAACATTCAGTTATTGGAGCAGGAAGCGTAGTTACTAAGGATATACCCTCGTATAGCCTTGCTGTTGGTAATCCAGCTAGAATCACAAAAAGTTTATTAGATAAATAATTTAAATGTATTTATTATATCTATATATCTATCAAATCCTTTAGTTTTGCTATTATAATAAAATATAATACGATCTTTATAAGATAATTGTTTGGCTGACTGACATATAGCATTCATTGTATATCTACAATACAAATTAATAACATCTTCAAATTCTTTATTTTGTTCTTTAAAAGTGTGTAATTCTTTAATAACTTTAAAATAACACTCTACGTTAAAAAGAGAAAAAGTATTCGACATTATAGAATTATTCCTTATTCTATGTTTAATGAAAGTTTTTTTAAAATATCCGATTTTGTTTGATTGAAGAAATAGTAAAAGAGTAAATAATTGATCTTCATGTATTATATTTGGTAAAAATCGAAGATTTAATTTATTAATATAATCAGTTTTAACAAAATACAACCATACAACAGATTTAAATGAGTATGTATTTAGCATTTCAATAATCAAACATTTACCTTTGTATATTGATTTATCATTAAAAATATTAGTTCTATCGTAATCCCAACAAATCTCCTTAGAACCTTTTTCATAAATTACTTCACCATTAAAAAATAAGATATCTAAATTCTCTTGCTCACATCTACAAAAGCAATCAAAAAGAGTATTTTCATAAAGAATATCATCACTATCCATGAAATAAATGTAGTCACCTTTAGAGAACTCTAAAGCTACATTTCTAGCTAAGGATAAGCCTTTGTTTTCTTGTCTTATTACTAATATTCTATTATCAATTTTTGAATAATAATCAATAATTTCACTACTTCCATCAGTAGAACCATCATCCACAATTATTATTTCAATATCTTTTAATGTCTGATTCAATA
>JAEZKJ010000025.1 GCA_023415545.1 Bacteroidota bacterium | reverse complement strand
TATTGATAGATATTCCAATAATCCTGATGATAATAAAACAATTAGTAACTCGTATATTACAGATATAAAATTCACCAATGATAAAAAATTATTGATATCAACTATGAATGGTATCAACTACTTTGACAATCAAAAAGGAGAATTCATACATATCAAGCAAGACAATGAACTGAAGGAGCACTCTTTGAATTGCAACTTCATTAACTGCATATATAGTGATGATGATAGAATATGGCTTGGTACAGAAATTGGAGGAATTAATCTTCTTACCTCGTCTCGACTTAATACTATAGTATGGCAAAATCGTCAAAAAGATCCTTTCTCTATCTCCCCTAACCCTGTAAGTGCAATTAATATTGACCAAGAAGGTAATTTATGGATAGGAACTGTTGAGGGAGGTTTAAACTTAAAGAGAAAAGGAGAAAACAGATTCGAACATTTTACTACTCAAAGGGGTGTTACAAATTCTATCAGCCACAATTACGTGAGCGGTATTTTTATTGACAGCGACAATCATCTTTGGGCTTATACATGGGGTGGAGGAATTAATGAATTGAATTTAAACCAAAAAGGTAATAGAAATTTTAAAAGATATAATACTAATAACACTGTTGGTTTAAAATCGGATTATATATCGAGTGCTTGTGAAGATAGAGTTAACAGAGGTATATGGTTTGGCTCACCTGAAGGAGTGATATTCTACAAAAAACAAAGTGGTGAGTTCATTACTATACAATTTAATATACCCGATAAACATTTCGAGGCTATACGAGCTCTATTTATTGATAAAGAGAACAAGTTATGGGTTGGTACAACTAATGGACTGTTTATAATCGACCTTTTCTCGTTTGCATTGAGCCATAGAAATTTCGACTATAAATATATTCGCAATTTATCCGATCCAACATTAAGCATAGCCGATAAAATAAATAGTATAATTGGGGATAATAACGGAGAAATATGGTTAGGTACTGACGGATCCGGTCTATTTAAATATTTAAAAGAAGAAAATGGTATTTTGAAGTTCCAAAACTACACCATGAATAATGGATTGCCTAATAACAATATCATTGGATTAGTGCAGGATAATAACAATAACCTTTGGCTATCGACCAATCATGGTATATCAAAATTTGATATTAAAAGAGAGACATTCAGTAATTTTTCAAAGTATGATGGACTTTTAAATAATCAATTCTATTGGAACGCATATTGTTACTCAGAGAGTGAAAACATAATATATTTTGGTAATCTTGATGGTCTTGTAGGCATATATCCTGAAAATTTAAAAGAGGTTAGCGATAATGTTGTTGTTACATTCACCGACTTAATAATTGATGGAAAGAACATTTACCCTAAATCGGGAGAATATATTTCCCAAAACATTTCATCGGCTGAATATATCAATCTACATGAAAGAGATCATGGTGTTGAAATATTTTTCTCAGCTAAAGATTATGCATACAATAATCAGATAAAATATGCATACAGACTTTATGGATATGAAGATGAGTGGAATGTTACTAAGCGAGGTGAACACTCGGCCAAATATACATCCATTCCTTCAGGCGACTATATCTTTCAGGTAAAAGCTACTGATGACAAAGGTAACTGGTCAGGCTCGATAACAGAAATTGATGTACATATTTCACCATACTTCTATAAATCATGGTGGTTTTATATATTGTCAATCTTAATCGTTCTATTGTGTATTCAAAGATTTTATATTTGGAAAACTAACGTATATAAGCGCCAAAAGAAGGTTCTTGAAGATACTGTTCAACAAAGAACATCGCAGCTTGCTGTTCAAAATGAGAAACTTATTGAGATGAGTCGTAAGCTTGCTGAGACAACAGAAGAGAAGATAACATTTTTCACAAATATCACACATGAGTTTAGAACTCCGGTAACACTTATAAATGGCCCAATTGAGCAAGCTATAAAGTGCAATAAAGACCCTGAGGTAAATCAGCAATTAGAGCTTGCCGAGAGAAGCTCAAAATATCTTTTGGCACTGGTAAATGAGTTGATGGACTTCCGAAAGATTGATAATCAAAAGGTAGAGCTAGATAAAAAATGTGGCAATTATAGAGAGTTTTTAGATAACACAATAATACCATTTAAAGCTTTTGCAGGGGATAGAAACATATCTCTAAACTTACTATATCACATATCTAATGTATATATAGTTCTAGACTATGACTATATAAAGAGAGTTATTGTTAATCTGGTATCCAATGCCATCAAGTTTACTCCAAACAATGGTTTGATAAACCTTTACTCCAGCTCATTTACTTATAAAGGCCAACAGTATCTATATATTAGTGTAGAAGATACAGGAGCAGGTATTGATGAAAAAGATCTTTCTAAGATATTTGAGAGGTTTTATCAATCTAAAAAAAGCATAAAATTCCCGGTACAGGGACAGAGTAGTACGGGTATAGGTTTGTATCTGTGCAAAAAAATAGTTGAGATGCATGGTGGAGAAATATATGCTATAAACAATAAAAAAGGTGGAACATCTATTCGCACTATTATACCTATTGTTAATGGTGATAAAGCTATAGCTGTAAACAGTGCAGAAGATAAAAGTGAAAACAGAATAGAGTTGGTTATGGCACCTTCGAATTCAGAAACTATTTTAATAGTTGATGACAATGAAGATATGAGAACATATGTTAATACTCTACTTCAATCAAAATATAATGTTTATCAAGCTTCAAATGGTGAGGAGGCTTTGGAACTATTAAACAACAGGAAGATCGACCTTATAATAAGCGATATAATGATGCCAATAATGAATGGCATAGAGTTATCAAAAAGAGTAAAAGAGAATATATCTATTTCTCATATACCATTTATCATGCTCACTGCTATAGTGTCGGAAGAGCAAAAGAGAGAGAGTTTTGAAATTGGTGTCGATGAATATCTGTGTAAACCATTTGATCAAGATATACTACTTTTAAAAATAAGGAACATTTTTGCTATTCAACAAAAATATAAGGCTAAGTTCGCTGTAAGCATGAACAGTGATACTATAGC
>JAEZKJ010000062.1 GCA_023415545.1 Bacteroidota bacterium | reverse complement strand
TATAACTAAAGTAGGTACTTTTTATTATTATATAAACTTTTTCACCACTTTTCTATATGTGGGCATATCTATATTATATTTCTCGCCTAACTCTATCATGTCAAAAAGAAGTCCTTTTATCTCTGATTGTTTTCCTTTTGCTAAGTCTTTTTGCATGGAGGCAGTACTCTCTGGATCTAATTTATCTATAACTTTAAGATTGTATTCTATTGGATCCTCTTTAAATATAATACCACATTTCTCAGCTATTTGAGCACTCTCTTTTGAAAGACCTATAAAAGTATCACGTTCATCTCCTTCATGCTGTAATGCGCCCATAGTAACATCATGGTAGGCGCCTGTGCATGCCATAGCGGATATGAATGCCCATTTTACAAAAGTATCACGATTTATATCATCGGAAAGGTCAGCTTTTATTCCTGCATGTATAAGCATATTTTGGATCTCTTCAAGCCTATGAAGCTCTACCGGAGTCTCTTTTCGTGCGCCAAAAACAACTCTAAATATCTTTCCCATTTGAGTTATCTCTCCTTTGCCTGATACAAAACCAACAATGTATATACACCCATCAAGTACAGTAGTATTAGGAACCATTTTTGCTATTTTTAACCCTGTACCGTAAACATTTAGAATAGGAATAACAAGCGTATTCTCTTTTGTGGCTTTCTCTATAACACTCTTTATTGAATCATCAAGAGAGTATCCTTTAACACATACGAAAATGATATCTGCCTTGTCATTATACTCTTCCGAAGTACATGCTTTAACCTTCAGAAAATGGTCTCCTTTTAAATCCGATTTCAGATGAAGTCCATTATTAAGTATCTCTTCAAGATGTTCACCTCTTGCTATACAGGTCACATCGTGACCATCTAGAGCAAGGAAACCGGCGATACTTCCTCCAACACCGCCAGTCCCAACTATAAGAATATTTTTCATATATATAACTTGATTAATCAATATCTTTAGTGTGCAAATATAACTCCATTTATGGACTAAATATAAAAATGATAAATGATAAATTGATGCATAAACGAATCATATCTTTATTTTATCAACAGACATAGTCTGCTAGCATTTAAATATTTCAATTGAATATAACTCCTCACAACCTTTATCAAAATGAAGATTTCAAAGAGTTAACCTCATATAATTAACTCATCTGTTAATGCCTTTTTATATTTTATTTTATTCTTAAAATTTTGTAGGGCATTATTTAAAGAGACTAAAAATACTCTTATAAGCCCTTTCATGCATATACTAAAATATATAATAAAACATATGCCATTCCCCTCATAGATTGTAGGAATGGCATATATTATTTTCAATTTTAAATTTTTCTCATAAAACTTCTTGTGACTTTTTAGTTCAAGAGAGATGTTTTAAAATCAATATTATTATATTATACTTCAGTTTAAATTGTTATTTAATTATCTTTTTGTTGTTAGAGATGATTATCATTTTAAATGATTAATTAATAAGTTTTACTTTGTTGATTTACCAATGTGGTAGTAAAGAATTCCTTTATAATCAACATTATAATTATCTGCACTTAAAGCAAACTTAGACGCAGGCATATTTGTGATTCCCATTTCAGCCACTTGTTTACCATCAACATACAAAAATAGCTTGTCACCATTACGAATAGTGCGTAGATTATAGTTCTCCTTAAGCTTTTCGCCTATCATGATCTTATAGATATGGCGACGAGTGTCCGAACCGACTTTGTTTATGAATCGTAGGCCTTCAAGTTTAGTCAACTTCATCTTGTTACGGTTGTAAGATGGGTTTTCGTCGTCGATGTCAGCCTTAGAAGTATCTATCTTGTACCACTTGCCGTTAAGTAGATAATCCGTGTTCATCTTACTGAACATGTTTACTTTATACTCATCTTTATTTTCACGCTTGATGCTTAAAACATCGTTGTAAGTAGAGTTTATGTTGTTTGGGTTTCTACTTAGATAGATAGCATCTACCCAAGAAGTATTGCCAAGACGATAGTTTTTTTCTACCATGTCGGTGTACTTAACATCAGGATAAACGATACGTTTGTAAGCAAGGGAGATTGATTTTTGCTCTTTAACTTCACCATTTATCATTGTCACTACGTCAAGATTGCCTGTAACACCATTGAATGTGGTTTTCACATAGTTCTTGTCGTCTACATATATAGGGAAACTACTTGCAGTCCTTTCAGGAGAGAGACCATATAATTGGAAACTTAGTTCGTAGTTGTTAAGGACATCACCCATAACCTTTTGTTCGTTCTTGTTAGTAGTTACGTCAATATTATCAAAACCGATAGTGTAAATAGTACCATCAAACTTAGCTCCACCTTTTACATCGAACGTACCAGGATGACCAGCAGTTGTAGGAAGAATGTTGAAGAACTTATACTTTCCTGGAGCTGGAATTTCGTCGATTCGAACTTCTAAGTTCCCCTTGTTGCGCTCGATGCGAATATTATGGTAAACACCCCAACGGAAATCGTCTTTTAAAGCATAACTTTCTGTCTTTATTTCACCATTGATGCAAGTCATGATATACCAACAATTACCTTCTGCTTTTAATCCTACTTTGGCGTAGTTCTTGTCGCTTTCCCACCAAGCATATATACCTGCTTCACCAGAAGTGTTTACGCCAGTTTCAAACAGATAAGTTGCTGATGCTTGAGCTTGAGTATAAGCACCAGCAGCAGAAGTTTCAGCATTAGTAGCAAAAGTAGGAAGTGCTGGAACAGGGTGATAACCTTTAGTATTAGGACCAGTTATACCATCAACATACATAGTTTTGTTAAAGAATTGTACTCTGTCGATATATTGGTCACGATATGGTCCATTAGTGTTCGCCATATAAATCAACCACCATTCAAAACCATTAGGCCCTCTTAGAATGTTTGGTTGACCAGGAGTAAAAAGAATATCGTCAGCAATAGTGTTCTTTAAGTCTAAAAGTGACATGTCGAAGTAGTTGTTCTCATTATCACCTGTTGTTTCTACTGTAACTAAGTTCTTTCCTTCCTTTATAGCCTTGCGTTGATTTTCATCAAGGTTTATTATCTCATATTTATAACCTTCCCCACTATATATTTTTTTGCCGTTAATTTTAATCTTAGTATCGCCATTGTGACGAATTACTAAACCAATGTTGCCCACGTTATTTCCTACTGTAAATTCCTTGCGAAGCCATAATGAGTTACTTGTCCACTCAGTACCAAAAGGTTGAACAGAAGAGTTTTTTATCAATTTTGCAGCGAAACCACCTTCACCACGTTTCCAACTAGAGTCATTGAAACTTGACTTTTCCCAGTTAGATGCAGGTTTTTTTTCTGTATATGCGAAAGTAGGGTCAAACGTGTCTCGGCTATAACGAAGAATGTCGGCATAGCGATCACGAAGATCAAATAAATTGTTTCCTACAACTGGATAACTATACTTATTCCCATTGTTGAATAACATTGGGTGCTCGGCTTGCGCTACTCCAAGTTGATAGTTACCCCATGAACTACCAGTGTGGTTGGCATTGTACATCATGTAGTATTGATCGCGATATTTTATTACCCATGGACCCTCTGCAACTCGGTTGTCCATAGCTTCCCAAGTATCAGGATTTGAAGCGAAGCAACAGAAAGGTTCGGTTTCAAACTCTATAGGATTTTTCATCTTTCTCACCCAAATAGCATTACCATCGGTGAAACGCACTAGGTACATATATAGTTGTCCATCGTCGTCAATGAAAAGTTTAGGGTCTATACGACTGTCGTGCCATGTCTCTTTATTCGGTTCAATGTAAGGGCCTAAAGCATTCTCACTTTGTGCGTGTACAGCATGCACAGCATGTAGTTCTTTATGCCAAAGGTTAACCGACCAATATAAGTTGAAAGTACCATTTAGATAGACCATATCGTTGGCGTGTATTTGGCTATTGCCAATCTTCCTGTCTAGTGTAAACCACTTATTATCCATATCAACAACGTGGATAGGCTTACCCCATTTTACTAAGTCGGAAGATACATAAAAGTCACCATGAGTGTTTACACCTCCGATATAATATTTACCATTAAATCGCATCACACCGCAGTCCCTAATCTCCTTTACTACAGGATTAGGAATACTAACTTGTGCATTAATACTAATTGTGCTTATAACAGCTAATAGAAATGAATAAATTATTTTCTTCATCGTTTTGTCTTATCTTGTATTTGTATAATTTTCTTAAAGCAATAATTAGTTGTTCTTTAATCCATGTGATATATACTAATAGAATTACATTCATTATCCTGTTAATCCCCTTTCTGCATTGTGTGAATGCTTGGGGATAATTGATAAAAAGAATATAACTAAAAACTCCACTGCAAAAATTATATTTTTAGTTTTATATATCGGGTAATATTGTCTTGATTTTGTTCAATTTTGTACAATTTTTGAAGATAATTTGGAGAAAGATATATTTCTTTAAGTAGTATTTGTTTTTTCATAGTTGTTTGAACATCATTAAATGTTTTATGAGTTAAATATAATTTTAATTTAATAATATACAAAAAGCACCAGCTATCGTAACAGATAACCGGTGCTTATTTTAATTTAAAACTTTAATATTTTAAAACTGAAAAATTATACGTTAAAGCGGAAATGCATTATATCACCATCCTCAACAACATACTCTTTTCCCTCGATTCCCATTTTGCCAGCCTCTTTAACAGCTGCTTCAGAACCATATTTAATGAAATCATCATATTTTATAACCTCAGCACGGATAAAACCTTTTTCAAAGTCGGTATGAATAACACCTGCACATTGAGGTGCTTTCCATCCCTTATGGAATGTCCAAGCTCTAACCTCTTGTACACCTGCTGTGAAGTATGTTTGAAGATTAAGAAGATGGTATGCTGCTCTAATTAATCTGGAAACTCCTGATTCTTTTAATCCTACCTCTTCAAGAAACATCTGACGATCTTCATATGTTTCAAGTTCTGCAATATCTGATTCAGTTTTTGCTGCAACAACAAGAATTTCAGCATTCTCATCTTTTACAGCTTCACGAACCATATCTACATATTTATTCCCATCAACAGCACTTTTCTCGTCAACATTACAAACATACATTACAGGTTTACTTGTAAGAAGGAAAAGTTCGCTTGCTATTTTAATATCATCTTTAGTATCAAATTCTACAGTACGTGCTGATTTTCCTTGTTCTAAAGCCTCTTTGTACTTCATAAGCACATCGTAAGTCTGCTTAGCAACCTTATCACCACCTGTTTGTGCCTGTTTTTGAACTTTTTGAAGACGAGCCTCAATTGTTTCCAAGTCTTTTAACTGAAGTTCATAATCTATGATCTCTTTGTCTCTAACAGGATTAACACTACCATCAACATGCGTTACATTCTCATCATCAAAACAGCGCAATACATGTAGGATAGCATCTGTTTCACGTATATTAGCCAAGAATTTATTTCCTAATCCTTCACCTTTACTTGCACCCTTAACCAATCCAGCGATATCAACAATCTCTACTGTAGTTGGAACAATTCTTTGAGGATTAACAAGTTCTGCTAATTGATTCAATCTTTCATCGGGAACTGTTATAACACCTACGTTTGGTTCTATAGTACAGAAAGGGAAATTTGCTGCTTGAGCCTTAGCATTGGAAAGGCAATTAAAAAGTGTCGATTTTCCTACGTTAGGAAGGCCGACAATACCACATTGTAAAGCCATAATTCTATCTTATTTTTCTTATTTTCAATTGATTTGCAAAGATAGCATTTTTGAGAGAATTAAAATCACGATTATATATTAAAAAGAATAGGGCAACCATGAGGTTGCCCTATTCAAAAGAGTTTTTATGATAAATAATATTATTGTAATATATATTAATGAGCTTCAAGCCAGTTATTACCCCAGCCGCTATCTGCTTTCAAAGTTACACTCATTTTATATGCTCTTTCCATCTCCTCAACAACGATTTTTTCAACTATCTCTTTCTCTTCAGGGTATACACTAAAGTTCAACTCATCGTGTACTTGAAGAATCATGGTTGATTTTATATTTTCGTATTGAAAGCGATTATAAATATTTATCATTGCTACTTTGATAATATCAGCAGCGCTTCCTTGTATAGGAGCATTAATAGCATTTCTTTCTGCATAACCTCTTACGACAGCATTTTTTGAATTAATATCCGGCAAAAAGCGTTTACGACCGAATATTGTTTCAATATATCCCTTCTCTCTAGCTACCTCGATACTTTTATCCATATACTCCTTAATCTGAGGGTATGTTTCAAAGTATTCATCAATAAGTTCTTTGGCTTCTTGTCGAGAAACGTTCATACGTTCAGCAAGACCAAAAACACTTATACCATATATTATACCAAAGTTTGCTGTCTTAGCCTTACTTCTCTCATCTCTGGTAATTTCGGAAATAGGCTTTTTATAAAGCTTTGCAGCTGTAGCAGCATGAATATCGTCACCCTCATTGAAAGCATCGATCATGTTTTTGTCTTTGCTCAGGTGAGCCATAATTCGAAGCTCAATCTGAGAGTAGTCGGCTGAGAAGAATAGGCAACCATCGTTTGGTATAAATGCTTTTCTAATCTCTTTTCCATCTTCATTACGAATAGGGATATTCTGAAGGTTAGGATTGCTCGAACTTAATCTACCTGTTGATGTAACAGTTTGATTAAACGAAGTATGTATTTTACCTGTTCTACTATTTATAAGCAGTGGGAGAGAGTCAATATATGTGCTAAGTAATTTTTTCAGTCCTCTAAATTCAAGAATTTTTTCAACTATAGGATGTTTGCTACGAATACTCTCTAAAACCTCTTCACTGGTAACATACTGTCCGGTTTTAGTCTTCTTTGCTTTTTCATTAAGTTTAAGCTTTTCGAAAAGTATTTCTCCAACTTTCTTAGGTGAAGAGATATTGAACTCCTCATTGGCAAGAACATAAATCTCCTTCTCTATTTCATTCATTCTTGCTGTAAGATGAGCTGATGTCTGTTTCAATGTTTCAGGATCTATTCTTACTCCATTAGTCTCCATATTGACAAGAACAGGAACTAATGGCATCTCAATCTCTCTAAATAATCTTTCCGCATTATTGTTAATTAACTCTACCGAAAGTTTATTTTTTAATTTTAGTGTGACATCAGCATCTTCGCATGCGTACTTATAAATATCCTTAGGGGAGAGGTCACGCATATTTTTCTGATTCTTTCCTTTAGGGCCAATGAGCTCTTCAATTTTTATAGTTTTATAATTTAGATAGATTTCCGCTAGGTAATCCATATTGTGATGAAGTTCAGGTTGGATTACATAGTGAGCAATCATTGTATCGAAAATATTGCCTTTCACCTTAACCCCATATCTATCTAGGACAATCATGTCATATTTAATATTTTGTCCTATCTTCTCAATATTTTCATCTTCCAGCACTTGTTTAAATTCATTAACAATTTTTTGCGCTTCTTTAAAGTCAGGTGGGATAGGTACATAAAAAGCTTCATTTTCTTTTACTGAAAAGCTTATTCCAACCAGTTCGGCATCAATAGCTTCAATATTTGTTGTTTCTGTATCTAGACTGAAACTTTTCGATGTAAATAAATTTTGAAGTAAATCCTTTCTTTCTTTCTCATTATCAATTAGATAGTAATTGTAATTGATGGTTTCTAGGCTATCGAGAGTTGAGTATTTTTTTTCTTCTTCCCCCTCGTCTTCAAATTCTGGAAAGAGAGAAGGTTGATTTTGATTACTTTTCTTTTCTGATTTGAACATTTTATCCATCAATGTCCTAAACTCCATCTCCTCGAAAATCTTTCTTAATTTTTCTTCATCCGGCTTCACCTTTTTGAGATCGTCCATGTTAAGTTCAATTGGAACATCCATTTTTATTGTTGCAAGGAATTTTGAAAATTTAATCTTTTCTTTATTCTCTTCAACTTTAGTTTTTAATGCACCTTTAAGTTCACTCGAATGTTCAAGAAGATTTTCTATAGTGCCAAATTCACTAATCAATTTTTGAGCTGTTTTTTCTCCAACTCCGGGACATCCGGGAATGTTGTCAGCCGAGTCACCCATCAGCCCAAGCATATCAATAATTTGACAAGGGGAGGAGATACCAAATTTATTTTTTACCTCCTCAATGCCCATTATTTCAAACTCTTTATCTCCATACTTTGGCCTATAAATAAAAACATTATCCTTAACTAGCTGAGCATAATCTTTATCAGGGGTCATCATAAACGTTTCAACATCTCCACGTGCACTAGCTTTTGCTGATAGTGTACCTATAACATCATCAGCTTCATATCCTGCAACTTCTAGAATTGGAATATTGTAAGCTTTAATTATCTCTTTAATTATAGGTACTGATTCTTTGATAACCTCAGGAGTTGCCTCTCTTTGTGCTTTATATTCAGGATAAATATCTTGTCTAAATGATCCCCCTTTTGGGTCGAATGCTATACCTATATGAGTAGGATTTTCCTTTTTAAGAACCTCTTCGAGCGTATTTACAAACCCAAGAATTGCTGATGTATTAAATCCTTTTGAGTTTATACGCGGGCTCTTGATAAATGCATAATATGCCCTATATATTAATGCATAAGCGTCCAATAAAAAAAGTTTATCCATTTATCTAATTTATTTGTTTTTATATTATGTAAAAGTACAAAAAAATGCCGTATTAGTTGTTTTATTATTACTTTTGTGCTCAAATGAAGTTGCATGGATAAATTGGAACAGATTAAAGCGCCGATACAAAAAGAGTTTGATGAATTTAAAGAATTGTATGATTCAACTCTTTTCAGTACTAATCCTCTTTTATGTGAAGTCCTAGACTATATTAAGAAGAGGAAGGGAAAGATGTTGCGTCCTATTCTTATCTTTTTGATTGCAAAGTTGCTTGGTAAAGTTGAGAGTTCAACTCTTCATGCCGCCTTGTCATTAGAGCTACTTCATACTGCTAGTTTAGTTCATGATGACGTTGTTGATGAGAGTGATAAACGTAGAGGCCAATCATCTGTAAATGCTTTATACAACAATAAAATTGCAGTTCTAGTTGGTGACTATATGTTGGCTGCTAGTCTTAAACATTCATCATTGACAAATAATATTGAGATAGTTAAGTTAGTTGCAGAGCTTGGTGAATATCTTTCAGAGGGTGAAATTATACAACTTTCTTCGATTAACGATGATGTTTTTTCTATAGATAAATATTTTGAAATAATTAAAAAGAAGACTGCTGCATTATTTATGGCTTCAGCTGAAATAGCGGCTCTCTCGGTTAATGCTTCTTCAAAGACTATTGAAAATTTCAGGCTGTTTGGACAGTACATTGGTATAGCTTTTCAAATTAAAGATGATATATTTGATTATTATTCATCGAATAATATTGGTAAGCCTACAGGCAATGACATGAATGAAGGAAAACTTACTCTTCCTGCTTTATATGTACTTAATGAATATAAAGATGTGGAGATGATTACCATAGCTAAGAATATCCGTTCACAATCAGCAACAAAAGATGATATATCTCTTTTTATTTCATACGTTAAAGAAAAGGGTGGTATTGAGTATGCCAAAAATGTTATGCATGAGTTATGTGATAAAGCATTTAAACTTATTTCTGATAATGATAATAATCATGAAATAATAACTGCCTTGAAGCTTTATGTGTCATTTATAATTGAGAGAGAGAAGTAATATTTTGAATATATAATAAAGAGTTTTTTAAACTCATTTATATGAAATATCCCTGTTAGAACATAATCTAACAGGGATATTTTGTTGTGGATATCACTATATAACTTATCCACATTGTTTTATAAGTATCTTTTTAGAAGAACTTAGTCTCTTTTCCTACAATTTCACTTAATAATAAGTTTGCAAGACGGCTTGTCCCTAGTCTGAAAAGTTTATTTGTCAACCACTCTTCACCAAGAATTTCTTTAACTATAGTATAGTACACTAAAGCATCTTTCACGCAATTAATACCTCCGGCAGGTTTAAATCCAATCTTAATACCAGTCTTATCGTAATATTCTTTAATTGCTTGACACATAACATAAGCTGCTTCAGGAGTTGCAGCAGGGTTTTCTTTACCTGTAGAAGTCTTTATGAAATCACCTCCTGCATACATAGATAGGATAGAGGCTTTTTTAATGTTTGATGCAGTAGCAAGAAGCCCTGTCTCAAGAATTACTTTAAGATGTTTGTCACCGCAAACTTCTTTTAATTCAGAAATCTCGTCGCACATTCCTTCATAATCTCCGCAAAGGAATTTACCTAAAGAGATAACGATATCAATTTCATCAGCACCATCTTTTATTGCCATTGCTGTTTCTGCAACCTTTATCTCTTGGAATGTTTGTGATGAAGGGAATCCTCCTGATACACATGCTATGTTTACATCATCAGCTTCAAGTGTATCATTCACAATCTCAGCAAAGTTTGGATATACACATATAGCAGCTACATTTTTTAGTTCAGGGTATTCATCAACAAACTGATTTACTTTTTGAGTAAACTCCATAACGCTAGGATCTGAATCTGTACTTTTGAGAGTTGTAAGGTCTATACAGTTAAAAAGAAATTTTTTAACCTCTATATTGTCATTTTCTCCCAACTTTTTATCAAGTAAAGCCTCAGTTTGAGCTTTTACATCAGCATCATTCAGATTTGTATTATACTTATTTAAAGTTTCCATGTATTTATCATGAGTACCTTCATTGAGTAATTGATCTTCCATGTTATTTATAATTTAGGATTATTTTTATGTCTTAATTTATCTCTATTCGTTTTTTTCTCAATATTCTTTTTAAAAGCTTCAGTAAGGTCAGTTCCTGTTTGATTTGCTATGCATAGCAACACCCACAAAATATCAGCCATTTCATCGGCCATATTCTCATCTTCACCCTCTTTAAAGGACTGATCGCCATATTTCCTAGCCATTACCCTAGCCAATTCACCTACCTCCTCAGTAAGTACTGCCATATTGGTGAGTTCGCTGAAGTATCTTACCCCATACTCTTTAATCCAATTGTCAACGCTCTTTTGAGCCTCTTCTATAGTCATTATTCTTTGTTTTTAGAATCCATACATATAGTAACAGGTCCGTCGTTAAGAAGTTCAACCTTCATATCTGCACCAAATTCTCCTGTACCTATCTCTTTGCCTAAAAGTTCATTTAGTGTATTACAAAATAGTTCATATAGTGGAATAGCAATATCATGCGAAGCTGCGCGAATATACGAAGGACGATTCCCTTTTTTATATGATGCAAATAGAGTGAATTGGCTTATAGATAGTATATCCCCATTAGTATCAATGATAGATTTGTTCATCACTCCATTTTCGTCATCAAATATTCTTAATCCTATAACCTTCTTTGCTAACCATTCCGCATCTTCCTTGGTATCTGCCTCTTCAATACCAACAAGTATCATTAATCCTTTTCCAATAGAACTTTTGCATACTCCGTTTATTGTCACTGAAGCATGGCTAACTCTTTGAATAACCAGTCTCATATCATACTATTATAAACTAAACAAAGATACATATTTTATGCCTCTTCATTTAGCTTTTCTTTTATATTTTTAGCCGCTGTATTACCAACAACAGCTGCTATATCCTCCAATGTTGCTGCCTTAATTCTGGCTACTGTTTTAAAAGCTTTTAAAAGTGCCTCTTTGCGAGCTTCTCCAACACCTTTTATATCATCAAGTACGGATGCTATTTGGCTCTTACTACGTTTGTCGCGATGAAATTTTATAGCAAATCGGTGCACCTCATTCTGAATGTTTTCTAACAGATGGAATAGGGGTGTAGATTGCTTTATGCCGATAACCTCTGCAGGAAAGCCATAAAGTAATTCGGATGTTCTATGCTTATTATTTTTTGCAAGACCTGCAATAGGAATTTTAAGTCCTAATTCATCTTCTACTACCTCTCTAACAACCTCCATTTGTCCCTTCCCACCATCAGTAATAATTAGATCAGGTAGTGTTCCACCTTCCTCAATTATTCGTCTATATCTTCTTCCTACCACTTCTCGCATTGATGCATAATCATCGGGCCCTACCACACTTTTAATATTATATTTTCTGTAATCGTTTTTGCTTGGCTTGCCCATTTTAAATACCACACAAGCTGCAACAGCATCTGTCCCTGATATATTTGAGTTATCAAAGCACTCTATTTGTGCTGGTAGTTTCTCTAATTTTAGCTGTTCTTGTATCTCTTTTAGTAAACGAATTCGCTTTTGATCAGGATCTAATTTCTCAGCTTGTTTTAACCTGTCAACCTTATATTGCTTAACATTCATCAACGATAAGTCGAGCAATTTTTTCTTTTCACCTTTCTGAGGAATAGTGAAAGTTACGTTTTTAAGGTTCATGTTAACCTCAAAGGGAACAATTATTTCAGGCGATTTACTGCCATATCTCTCCCTCATTTCAATTATTCCTAATTGAAGAAGTTCTTCTTCGCTTTCATCAAGTTGCTTTTTGAACTCGAATGTGAAAGCTTGGTTTACTGATCCATTAGTTATATGAAGATAGTTTATATATGCTATATTATCGTTCATCTCTATAGTAAATACATCAGCATTAATATATGAGTTTACTATAGCACTTTTAGCTCTATAACTCTCAATTAATTCATACTTTTCCTTGATCTTTTGTGCCTCTTCAAACTTCATTTGTTCAGATAGAGATTTCATCTCATCCATTAAAAGGTCGAGTAGAGTTTGAGTATTTCCTTTCAATATCTCCTTTATCTCGGCTATGTCTTTTAAATAATCCTCGCTACTTTGATATCCACAACATGGTCCTTTACATATTTTTATATGGTAATCTAGACAAACTTTAAACTTACCTTGTTTTATCTTTTCAGGAGTTAGTTGCAGATGACATCTTCGAATAGAATATATCTCTTTAATTAATCCCATGACAGCAACCAAGGGCGCAGAATATGTGTAAGGACCGTAGTATGTCCCAAATCCTTTGTTACGTCTTCTTGTTATGAAAATACGAGGGAAATATTCATTAGTAATACAGATAAGAGGGTATGTTTTGTCATCTTTAAGAAGAACATTATATCTTGGCTTAAATTGTTTAATTAAATTGTTCTCAAGTAGTAAAGCCTCCTCTTCATTGTTTACAACGATATATTTAATGTCACGTATATTGTTTACAAGTCTTTTTGTCTTTAGACTTTTCTGATTTTTTTGAAAATATGATGAAACTCTTCTTTTAAGGTTTATAGCCTTACCTACATAGATAATTTTCCCGCTTTCATCAATATATTGATACACTCCAGGTGTCTCTGGAAGATTAAGAACAATACCTTTTAGATATTTAGTATATTCACTCTCTTCTTTTTTCATACGTAAACAATGTTATAGTTGTGCTATATATGCAAATTTAGTAATATAATGTTTTCTTGATTCTATAACTTATATAGTTTTTATTTTCAGTTATCAATTATTAAAGTTTCCCACTTTATATTATCTATACCCTTATAATATTTAACCTATGTCCCCTATTCTTTCTTTAATAATAAGATTTTTTCTTGGTTTCTTGTTTATGCTTAAAAATGTGACTTTATCTTTTAAAGCAAAATTTTTAAATACTTTCTCTTTTGTTTTCCACCATCTGTTTTATTCGATTATTTAATTCTTATCCAATATCCATCATCTGTTTATCTAAAAATTATTTCTATTTATCGATTAAAATCTATTCTTGTTCTGTTTTGACTTTATTATCCTAAATCTTTCTATGATCGTATTATACCTGTTTTTTTAATATTCGATGAATTATATTAAAAACAAATCCTTCCATAATACAGCTAACGTATTATGGAAGGATTTAAATTTTAATTCTAATCTATTATAGTTTTAAAAGGGTATCAATTTGAACATCCTCTGGGAAAGTTTCTCTTCCTTTTAAATCTTCAAGTTCAATTATGAAATTTATATATGCACTCTTTACGCCGCATTTCTCAACTAATCGATATGTAGCAGCCATTGTCCCTCCTGTTGCTAAAAGGTCGTCATGAAGTAGCACAACATCATCTTTATCGAGTGCGTCTTTATGAATCTGAATTGTATCCGTACCATACTCTTTTTCATAAGTCTCTTCAATAACCTCAGCCGGTAGTTTACCTGGTTTTCTAACCATTATAAAACCTGCACCTAATCTCTCAGCTAAAGCACCTCCAAGAATAAATCCTCTCGACTCTATACCTACTACTTTAGTAATTCCTTTATCTTTATAAATCTCGTATAGCCCATCTATCATCTCTTTTAAACACTCTGCGTTTTTAAATAGTGTAGTAACGTCGTAGAATAATATTCCAGGGATTGGAAAGTCAGGTATCTCTCTTAGGTTTTTCAATAGTGTTTCTTTTCTCATAACCAGTGTTTTATTGTTTTATATTAATCTTTTTGTTTCACGTGAAACAACTCCTTTATCGTCCCAAAAGAACCAGTAGAACGTTTATATCGCTCGGTGAGATGCCTGGAATTCTACTTGCTTGCGCAAGTGTTTCAGGATCGATCTTTTTAAGCTTTTGACGGGCTTCTGTTGATAAAGAGTTTAATGTTTCGTATTCAAATTTACCTTTTATTTTAATAGCTTCTAATCTTTGTATTTTATCTGCAATAATTTTTTCTCTTTCGATATATCCTTGGTATTTCATTAATACTTCAGCTGCTTCAATAACCTCATCTTTTTTATTCTCTATAGAATTTAATACATTGTTGAAGGATTCTATATGTGGTGCAATGTTACTAATAGAAACTTGAGGTCTATTAAGAAGTTCAATAAGTTTACATCCGTGTGAAAGTGGAGTAGTTCCTATTTTATTTAAAGCATCGTTTATTAAGTCGGGTTTTACAGAGAATTTTTTTGCAAAATTCACGATTTTATCAATCTCTTCTCTTTTCTTTTTGAATATATCATATCTATCCTGTTTAACCAACCCAAGTTTATATGCTCTCTCTGTTAATCGAGCATCCGCATCATCTTGTCTTAATAGAATTCTATATTCTGCGCGTGATGTAAACATTCTATATGGTTCGTCAACACCTTTTGTTACTAAATCATCGATTAATACGCCAATATATGCTTCGTCTCTTCCTAGAATGAAAGGTTCTCCTCCATGACAATTGATGTGAGCATTTATACCCGCTATTAATCCTTGTCCTCCTGCTTCCTCATATCCTGTAGTTCCATTAACCTGTCCAGCAAAGAAAAAGTTTTTAATAATCTTTGATTCCAACGTATGTTTCAATTGAGTAGGGTCGAAATAGTCATACTCAATAGCATAACCAGGACGATATAATACTATATCTTTAAAGGCTGGTATTTTTTTAAGGGCTTCAAATTGAATATCCATAGGAAGAGAAGAGGAGAAACCATTAAGATAATATTCTTGTGTCTCTTCACCTTCAGGCTCTAAAAATAGTTGATGTTGTGTCTTGTCAGGGAATGTAACAATTTTAGTCTCTATGCTTGGACAATATCTAGGACCGATGCTCTGAATTTGTCCGTTGAAAAGAGGAGATTCTGAAAGTCCTTGATTCAACACTTCATGTACCTCATTGTTTGTATATGTTGTCCAGCACTGAAGTTGTTTCAATCGACGTGGCTCACTGATGAATGAGAAACTATGAAAATCATTTTCTCCTTCTTGAGGCTCCATAAGATCAAAGTTAACGCTTCTACCATCTATTCTCACAGGAGTACCTGTTTTCATTCTTCCTGCAGTGATGCCATGGCGAGTTATTGACTCAGTAAGTTTGTATGATGCCGGTTCAGCGCATCTACCTCCTGCAAGCATCTTACTACCTATATGCATCAATCCATTAAGGAATGTGCCGGCTGTAAGTATTACACATTTTGCGTAGAAAGTAACTCCCCAGCATGTGACTAAGCCTTTTATCTCTCCATTTTCAACAATAATTTCCTCTACAGTGTCTTGCCATATATGTAGGTTAGGAGTGTTCTCAAGTATATATCTCCACTCCCAAATAAATTTACCTCTGTCACATTGTGCTCTTGGGCTCCACATAGCGGGACCTTTCGATCGATTCAACATTCTAAACTGTATAGCTGTTTTGTCAGTGACAATACCCATGTAGCCACCAAGAGCATCTATTTCACGAACAATCTGGCCCTTTGCAATTCCACCAACGGCAGGATTACAACTCATCTGTGCTATTTTATTCATGTCCATAGTTATCAAACAGGTCTTCGAGCCTAGGTTTGCAGCTGCAGCTGCAGCTTCACAACCTGCATGTCCGGCTCCAATAACTATGACGTCATATTTAAATTCCATATCAAAAAAATAATTATCCTCGAATATTATTCAACAATTCCAATGCTTTATTTTCCTCTCTCTCCATAATCTCTCTCTCTCCAGGTCCCTTATCGTTTATACCACATAAATGAAGAATGCCATGTATTATTACTCTCTCCAACTCATGTTGGTATGTTACACCCATCATTTTGGCATTGCTATTAACCGTGTCTAGGCTGATAACAAGGTCACCGGAGATAACTGAACTACGACAATAATCAAATGTGATTATATCTGTATAGTAATCATGGTTAAGATATTCACGATTAACTTCAAGAATTTTATCGTCCGAGCAAAATATATAAGCTATATTACCACATCTTTTCTCGTATGTAGAAGCTACTTGTTTGATCCATTCAGTAATTAAACCTTCATTAATGGATGGCATTTCTATATCTTCTGTCTGAAAAGTTATCATTATTACCTATATTTTTTAATTCCGGCGACAAAGTTACTCAAAACACTTGAAGAAGAGTATAATAAATGAAAATGTCTTTTTAAAAAAAGATAATATTTTTTATGTTGACTTTTATCCAAAGAATAAGTAGCAGATAAAAATAGCTGCAATCACTCCTGCAAGGTCGGCAATAAGTCCTGCCGATACAGCATGTCTAGTTTTTGATATGCCAACACTTCCAAAGTATACAGCAAGAATATAGAAAGTGGTATCAGTAGAGCCTTGGAAAATGCACGATAGTCGTCCTACGAACGAGTCGGGACCATAACTGTTCATGGCATCTACCATCAATCCCCTCGCTCCACTACCACTGAGTGGCTTCATTATTGCAGTTGGTAGAGCTCCAGCGAAATCGTTCTGTATACCAAACAAACCAATAATTTTCGACACTCCTGAAATAATATAATCCATAGCTCCTGAAGCACGAAAAACAGCAATACCAACTAATATGGCAACAAGGTATGGTATTATTCTTACTGCAGTTGTGAATCCCTCTTTGGCCCCTTCAATAAATGTGTCGTATACGTTTATTTTTTTTCTTACCCCAGCAAGGATAAATCCTATGATAATTACAAAAAGAATTATGTTTGCAAAGTTTGTACTAATTACATTTAATTGATCTTTAGAAATTGTGGTAAACGAGTAAATTATTGAAGTTACAATAAGACTCATAAAACCTAAACATAATAGAATAGTTCGGTTAAAGAGATTAATTTTTTGGTATATACTAACTGCTATTATTCCAGCTAGAGTTGAGAAGAAAGTAGCAAGAAGTATGGGTACAAATATATCGGTAGGTTGTGCAGCCCCCATTTGCGCTCGGTATACCATTATGCTTATTGGAACGATTGTAAGTCCCGAAGTATTTAGGACAAGGAACATTATCATAGGGTTGCTTGCTGTATCTTTCTTGGGATTTATCTCTTGTAACCCTTCCATAGCTTTTAATCCTAGAGGCGTTGCTGCATTGTCAAGTCCAAGCATGTTGGCTGCTATATTCATAAAGATTGATCCTGTAACAGGATGTCCTTTGGGAATATCCGGAAATAGTTTACAAAATAGCGGTGATAGAATTTTAGCAAAGAGGTTTATTACTCCACCTTTTTCGCCAATCTTCATTATTCCCAACCATAAAGAGAGAACTCCTGTTAATCCAAGAGATATCTCAAATGCTGTTTTTGATGATGAAAAAGTTGAATTAATTATATCTGGAAAAACTTGCGTATCACCTAGAAAAATTAATTTAACAAGTGCTATCACAAATGCTATAACGAAGAAAGCTATCCAAATATAATTTAATACCATGAGCTATTTTAATTTGTCCTTTACAAAAATATAGCTTTTCTTTTTATTATAATTAAGTTATTCATATTTTTGAGGATACGAAACAAAATAATAATATGAAAAACAGACTATTAATAGTTATTTTATTACTCTCATTTAGTAATCTACTAGCGCAAAATTTAGCAACCAAAGTTTATAAACTTGATAATTGGAAATTCGCAAAAAATGCACCCGAGATGTGGTGTGATGTTAGTGTGCCTCATTCATGCAACTCTATTGATGGTCGCTCGGCGAGTTATTTCCGTGGGAAAAGTTTTTATAAAAAGAGCATCGATGTAACAGCAGATATGATAAATAGCGATTTATATTTGCTCTTTGAAGGAGCTGCACAAGCTGCTAAAGTAAATATTAATGGTAAGCAAGTGAAATATCATAAAGGTGGATATACTCCTTTTGTTGTCTCTCTTAATGGGAATATAAAGCAGGGTATTAATGAAATTATTGTTGAGTGTGATAATAGTCTTGATCCGAATTTAATTCCTGTACATTCCGATTTTAATAAGAATAACGGACTTCATAATCCGGTATCTCTTTTAGAAATGAGTAAAATTTATTTCTCTCCAATTCAATATGGGCTTTATCGTATGCATGTGTCCACCCCTGTAGTAACTTCAAAAAAGGGTGACACAATGATAGAGACAATAATAAAAAGCTCATCCACGAAAAAAGAAAAACTGACAATTAATGTAACCTTAAAAAATAGAGAGGGAAATATCTGTTATAAAGAGAACAAAAAAGTTGAGTTGCTTCCTTTAGATAGCTTACAATTTAAAAAAGAGTTTTCGATAAAAAATCCACATCTTTGGAATGGAGTAGATGATCCATATCTTTATGATTTGTCGCTTACAATTTCGGATAATAAAGGCGAAATATTAGATAATATATCTACAAAGGTAGGTTACAGATTCTACTCAATGGATAAAGATAAAGGGTTTTTCCTAAATGGTAAATCATATCCGTTACGTGGTGTTGCTATGCATCAAGATTGGGATAATAAAGCTTCTGCACTTACTATAGAGGATTTTGATAAAGATTATGAATTTGTTAAGGAGATAGGTTGTAATTTCCTTCGCTTGGCTCACTATCCTCATAATGATTATGCTTTTCGTAAATGTGACGAACTTGGAATAGTTGTTCAAACAGAGATTCCTTGGGTAAATGTATGTGGAGTAAAAGCAGATGCCAGTTATTTTGAAAATATACACCAACAGATGAATGAGATGATTAAAAATTTGTACAATCATCCAAGTATAATTATGTGGGGTATGTGGAATGAACTTGACTCATGGGGTAATGATGACCGTTTTCAAGGTAAACTCGATGCCGATAGAGTAGTAAGCGAAAGTGCTTCACTTTATGATTATGCTAAACATCTAGATCCTTATCGTTATGTTGGATTGACTGATGACTCAAACTTTAAACGTCCGGGTTATACTAATTTAAAGGGAGATTTCTTTTCCGAAAATAGATATAATGGATGGTATTATGGTAAAATGGATGATATGGAAAAAGATATGAATAGTAACCATGAGGTGATGGGTGTAGTAAATGTATCGGAATATGGAGTAGGTATAAATCCATTTTGTCATTCCCTCGAGCCTATGGCAACAACTAAATTAGGGACCGGTGGGAACCGACATGATGAAGAGTTTGGAAATATGTTCCACGAATCTTATTGGAAACAGATTTTAAGAATGCCTTTCCTTAATTTTACTTCTATTTGGGTAATGTTTGACTTCCCTGTAGCTGACCGTCTTGAGGGATATATGGATACAGAGGATGGGGAGAACTTTGTAGAGAGCGAATTTAGAAAATTCACTAATGACAAAGGACTTGTTACACGTGATAGAAAAGTTAAAAAAGATGTATTCTATTTCTATAAATCTCTATGGAATAAAAAAGAGCCAACAGTATATATCACTAGCCGTCGCTTTACAAAACGTCCTGCTGATAAACCAATAAACATTAAAGTATATAGTAATGTAAAGAGTTTAACACTTTATCATAATGGTAAAGCTGTAGAGACAATGAATGGATCGGGTGAGGAGAGTGGTGTAGTTTGGAATTTCAAACCACTATACTTCCAAACAGATAAAGATACTTTTAAAGTCGTTAGTAATGATGGCTCTGAGGATTCGGTTATATTAGTAAAAAACTCTAAATAGATTGATTATAGATATAGTTTTTTTGTTTTCAAAGCTTTATTTGATTTCTGTTCTTATTGGATTAATTTAGCCTGTTTCACTATCGATTTATGATATGTAATATCGATAAATAGGCTCTATAATAATAATGAAAAACAAAAAGTTAAGAGGAGTATATTTGACAAAAAAACTTTATCTTTACAACAAATTTTTAATAATCTTCGATGGCTGTAATTATAAAAAAAGTAAGTAGTAAGAAAGAACTTAAGACTTTTATACGATTCAACTACGAGTTATACAAGGGAAATCCATATTCTGTCCCTGATTTGTATGACGACATGCTTAATACTTATAACCCTAAAAAAAATGCTGCTTTTGAATTTTGTGAAGCAGACTTTTTCCTTGCATATAAGGATGGTAAGTTAGTTGGCCGTGTAGCGGCAATTATCAATAATCGCGCAAATGAAACATGGAATAAAAAGGATGTCCGATTTGGTTGGATAGACTTTGTTGACGATATTGAGGTTTCACAAGCTCTTTTAGATAGTGTTGCTCAATGGGGTCGTGAACGAGGTATGGAAAGTATGATAGGTCCTCTTGGATTTACGGATATGGATGCTGAGGGTATGTTGGTTGAAGGTTTTGATCAACTTAGTACAATGGCTACTATATACAACTATCCATATTATCCCGAGCATATGGAGAAACTAGGTTTTGAAAAAGATGCTGACTGGGTAGAGTTCAAACTTAAAGTCCCTGAAGCACTTCCTGATAAATATATACGCATTTCTCAGCTCATACAACGCAAATACAATTTAAAGATTAAGAAACTCAAAAATCGTAAGGAGATAAAACAGAACAATTATGGTCAGAAAATATTTGATCTAATAAATGAAGCTTATGCTCCACTTTACGGATATTCACAGATGACTCAAGGACAAATTGATCAATATGTAAAGTTATATCTTAATGTTCTTGATCTACGAATGATAACTTTGGTTGAGGATGAGCAGGAGAATTTAGTCGCTGTTGGTATATCTATGGCATCTCTATCCGAAGCTCTTCAAAAAGCTAAAGGACGTATTTTACCTTTCGGTTGGTATTATCTGTTAAAGAGTCTTTTAATTAAACGACCAAAAGTATTGGACCTTTTATTGGTTGCTGTGAAACCTGAATATCAAAGTAAAGGTGTCAATTCACTTATATTCTGTGATCTTATTCCTATTTATCAAAAGATGGGATTTGAGTATGGAGAATCTAATCCTGAATTAGAAGAGAACAAAAAAGTTCAAGCTCAATGGGATTCTTTTGAGGCAACACAACATAAGCGTCGTCGCGCTTTCAAAAAAGCTATTTAATAAATTAAAGATGTGATGATAGAAGAAAACAATGAACTGATAACAACTCCTCAGGTGGAATATACGGATGACAATATTCGCCATTTGAGTGACATGGAGCATGTACGTACCCGTCCGGGTATGTATATCGGAAAGTTGGGTGACGGATCACATCCTGAAGATGGTATATATGTATTGCTCAAGGAGGTTATCGATAATAGTATCGATGAATTTAAGATGCAAGCAGGAAAGCGAATTGAGATAAATATTGAAGAGGATCTTCGAGTCTCTATTCGTGACTATGGTCGAGGTATACCTCAGGGAAAACTTATCGAAGCTGTTAGTGTGCTCAATACAGGAGGTAAGTATGATAGTAAAGCTTTTAAAAAGAGTGTGGGTCTGAATGGTGTAGGTGTAAAAGCTGTTAATGCATTAAGTTCAAGTTTTGAGGTTAGAAGCTATCGTGAAGGGAAAGTTAGAATAGCTATATTCTCAAAAGGTGAACTTTTATCTGATAGGACTGAGGATACTAATGAAGCTAATGGTACATATATATTTTTCGAGCCGGATAATACGCTATTCTTGAACTATAGTTTCCGAACAGAGTTCATTGAAACTATGCTCCGTAACTATACCTATCTGAATACAGGTTTAGCGATTATCTTCAATGGGCAAAGAATTATATCTAGAAATGGACTTGTAGACCTTCTTAATGATAATATGACCTCTACAGGTCTATATCCTATAATTCACCTTAAGGCCGAAGATATTGAGATTGCTTTCACGCATACCAGTCAATATGGTGAGGAATATTACTCATTTGTCAATGGTCAGCATACTACCCAAGGTGGTACCCATCAAAGTGCATTCAAAGAGCATATAGCTAGAACTATTAAGGAATATTTCAATAAGAATTTTGATTATTCGGATATTCGTAACGGACTTGTAGCTGCTGTAGCTGTTAACATTGAAGAGCCTCTTTTCGAAAGTCAGACAAAGATTAAGCTTGGCTCTACCAACATGTATCCCGGTGGACCTACCGTTAATAAGTTCGTTGGTGACTTTATTAAGACTGAGGTTGATAACTATCTTCATAAGCACACTGATGTTGCTGATGTGATGCTTCAAAAGATACAGGAGTCGGAAAAGGAGAGAAAGGCTATCGCCGGTGTTACTAAACTGGCCCGTGAAAGAGCTAAAAAGGCAAACTTACACAATCGTAAACTTCGCGATTGCCGTTTCCATCTTAATGATGTAAAGGGCGACAAACAGGAAGATAGCTGCATATTTATTACCGAGGGTGACTCGGCAAGTGGTTCTATAACAAAGAGCCGTGATGTAAATACACAGGCTGTTTTCTCATTAAGAGGTAAACCTTTAAACTCTTTTGGACTAACTAAAAAAGTGGTTTATGAAAATGAAGAGTTTAATCTTCTTCAAGCTGCGTTGAATATCGAGGATGGTATGGAAGGGTTAAGATATAATAAGGTTATTGTTGCAACCGATGCCGATGTGGATGGTATGCATATTCGCCTTCTTTTAATCACATTCTTCCTTCAATTCTTCCCTGACTTGATAAAGAAAGGTCACGTTTATATACTTCAAACACCTCTGTTCCGTGTTCGTAACCGTAAAAAAGGTGTTTACGAAACAGTTTATTGCTATTCGGATGAGGAGCGAATTGAAGCCATAGAGAGACTACAACCAAATCCTGAGATAACTCGTTTCAAAGGTCTTGGTGAAATATCGCCCGACGAGTTTAAGAACTTTATAGGTAAAGATATGCGTCTTGAAAAGGTTTCATTGAAGAAAACCGACTTAGTGAAGGAACTTCTTGAGTTCTATATGGGAAAAAATACTATGGAACGTCAGAACTTTATTATAGATAATCTTGTAGTAGAAGAAGATATTTCTAAAGATATTGAGCAGTAGATGAAAAGAGCTATATTTCCAGGTACATTCGATCCCTTTACAATAGGTCATTACTCAATTGTAGAGCGTACCCTCACATTTATGGATGAAATAATCATTGGAATAGGTGTGAACGAGAACAAAAATACCTTTTTCCCTGTTGATAAAAGAGTTGAAATGATAAAAGAACTCTATAAAAATGACAATAGGGTTAAAGTTGAGGCTTATAGTGAACTAACAGTAGATTTTGCTAAAAGGTCGGGTGCTGAGTTTATTATTCGAGGCATTCGTACTGTTCGTGATTTTGAGTATGAAGAGACTATAGCCGATATAAATAGAAAATTATCCGGTTTAGAGACTATTTTACTTTTTACTGAGCCCGAATTATCATCTATAAGTTCAACTATAGTAAGAGAACTTTTAAAATTTGGTAAAGATGTATCAGAATTCTTACCAAAAAATATGAAAATATAATGATTATGAGATACTCAAAACATATAATAGCAGGTCTGTGTGCCTGCTTTTTTTCTATTGGAGCTGTGGCACAACAAACCTCTATTTTATCAGCTTCTCCATCGCGTAAATTGCAGATAGCCGAATTTGCAATCTCAAATCTATATGTTGACTCTGTTGATGAAAATAAACTTGTTGAGACGGCTATAATTAAGATGCTTGAACAGCTTGACCCACACTCTACTTATTCTAATCCTGAGGAGGTAAGGAAACTGAATGAACCATTAAAAGGGAACTTCGATGGTATAGGAGTACAGTTCAACATGTCGCAGGATACTCTACTTATCATTCAACCTGTATCCGGTGGCCCTTCACAGAAAGCAGGTATACTTGCCGGTGATAGGATAATAATGGTAAATGATACCACCATTGCAGGTGTTAAAATGAGCACTGAAGATATTATGTCTCGATTACGTGGTCCTAAAGGTTCAAAGGTTAATCTTAAAATTCTTCGCCGTGGTGTAAAAGGACTGATACCTTTTACGATTAAAAGAGATAAAATTCCGGTATATAGTGTTGATGCATCTTATATGATTAATGATAAGATTGGTTATATAAAGATAGATAGATTTGGTGCTACAACTCATGAGGAGTTTATGAATGCTCTTAACAATCTTAAGAGTAAAGGTATGCGGGATTTGATTATTGACCTTCAAGGAAACGGAGGTGGATACTTAGATGCTGCCGTAAATATAGCTAATGAACTACTCGATAAGAAAGAACTTATCGTTTATACAGAGGGAAAGAAGAGCAGAAGAACAGAATTTTTTGCGAAAGGAGATGGTTCCTTTAAAGATGGAAAACTTATTATTCTTGTCGATGAGTTTTCGGCTTCAGCAAGTGAAATCGTAACAGGAGCTATTCAGGATTGGGATAGAGGAATAGTTGTAGGTCGACGTACTTTTGGTAAAGGTTTAGTTCAACGTCCTATTGATTTACCCGATGGATCAATGATTCGTCTTACTGTCTCTCGCTATTATACTCCTGCCGGAAGATC
>JAEZKJ010000178.1 GCA_023415545.1 Bacteroidota bacterium | reverse complement strand
AAAAATATTAAACAGAGAAAGATATTAACTCTAAAAAACTTCATAATATTATAATATGTTTAATACAAATATATCAAAAAAGAGCTTGAGGGTAAATTCTCAAGCTCTTTTAATTATATGATTTTATTAAACTAAAACATTTTACGTACTCGGTCTATACCATTGACAAGCGCATCAATCTCCTCTTTCGTATTATACATACCCAATGAGGCTCTAACTGTACCTTCAATACCTAATCTTCTCATTAGTGGTTCAGCACAGTGATGACCTGTTCTAACGGCAATACCAAGTCTATCGAGCAGCGTTCCCATATCAAGATGGTGAATATCACCGACAAGGAAAGATATTACTCCACTTTTATGCTCTGAATCACCGAAAATACGCATGCCCGGAATCTCATAAAAACGATTCATAGCATATTTTGTCAACTCATCTTCATAAGATGAGATATTTTCAATGCCAACTTGTGACACATAATCCAAAGCTGAAGCCAAAGCAGTAGACCCTATATAATCAGGAGTACCAGCTTCAAACTTATATGGTAGTTCATTAAAAGTAGTCTTTTCAAAAGAGACACTCTGTATCATCTCTCCCCCACCTTGATAAGGAGGAAGTTTTTCCAACCACTCCTCTTTCCCATAAAGTACACCTATTCCTGTAGGACCATATATTTTATGAGCACTGAAAGCAAAGAAGTCTGCACCAATTTCCTGTACATCAACCTTCATATGAGGCACACTTTGTGCACCATCAATAAGAACAGGGACATTATGTTCATGTGCTATATCAACAATCTCCTTAACAGGATTTATAGTACCAAGAACATTACTTACGTGAACAACACTTACCAACTTAGTTTTTGGAGAAAATAGTTTCTTATATTCATCCATAAGAAGCTCACCCTTATCATTGATAGGTATCACTTTAAGTTTTATTCCTTTTTTTTCAGCTTGCAATTGCCAAGGAACGATGTTACTATGATGTTCCATCGTAGATATAATGACCTCATCACCCTCTTTCATCTGACTCTCGACAAATGATGATGCAATAAGGTTTATACTTTCAGTAGTGCCGCGCGTAAAGACAATTTCGTTTGTACTTTTTGCATTTATAAATTTTCTTACTGTTTCACGAGATGCTTCGTGAAGTTCAGTAGCTTGTTGAGAGAGAAAATGAACTCCTCGATGAACATTGGCATTCACCGAATAGTATCCATTTACGATAGTTTCGACAACACATTTTGGTTTTTGTGTAGTGGCTCCATTATCAAAATAGATAAGAGGTTTACCATAAATCTCTCTACCTAAAATGGGAAAATCTTCTCTTATTTTTAGAACATCGTACATAATCAAATTATTTACATATTGCACAACCTACGCACTTACTGAGTTCACCACGGAATCTCTTCTCGACAAGAATGTGAAGTCTCTCTTTTAGTACATCAAGACTGACATTATCGATAACTTCATTCACAAAGGCAAACATAAGTAGCAAACGTGCCTCTTTTAAAGATATACCACGTTGCTGCATATAGAAAAGTGCATTCTCATCTAATTGTCCTACTGTTGCTCCATGTGAACATTTCACATCATCAGCATAAATTTCAAGTTGAGGTTGTGTATACATTCTAGCCGAACGCGTGATACAGATATTGCGGTTTGTCTGTTCCGATTTAGTATTCTGTGCACCATGGCGCACTAACACTTTTCCGGCGAAAGCACCAACAGCATCATCATCGAGCACATATTTGAATAGCTCACTGCTTGTACAATCGCTAACCTTATGATCGATGAATGTATGGTTATCGACATGTTCATGCTTGTCGGCAATCGCCATTCCGCAAAGTTTAACTTCAGCACCTCTTCCTTCAAGAGTTACATTTGTCATATTACGTGACACCCCATTATGAAGAGTCATGCCGTTAATAAGCACATTACTATTTGCCTGTTGTGACACATACAGATTACTGAAGCGGACACTTTTATTATGAGTCTCTTCCAGTTCATAAATATCTAAGAAAGAGTTTTCACCAACAAAAGCCTCAATAACCTGAGTAGACAAGAAATTGACATTATCCATGGCATGGTCACAAACCAAAAGTTTAGCTTGTGCATTCTCTTCAAGTATAACCAACAACCTCCTGTTTGACATTAGGTCAACACTGGAATGAAGAATATTAACTAACTGAATAGGTTTGTCAACTACTACATTTTTAGGCACATAAAGCACAAAGCCATCCTGTGCCATCATTGTGTTGAGGGCTGTTATAGAATCCTCAGCACTATTAGCAATTTGAGCGTAATATTTCTCTATAAGCTCAGGGTGTTTCTCGGAAATCTCTTTTAAACTACCTATTATAACACCTTTTGGTAAAAAAGGAGCAGTTTGAGAGACCGGGTAGAAACTATCATTTACAATAAAGTAGAGAGCTGTGCTCATGTTAGGCACATCACACTTGAATACTTCGTATGGATTTACCGGTATATCCAAGCGATTAATGTTCAATCCATAATCAGGAGCAAAAAATGCATCTACATCTGTATATTTGTATTTCTCTACCTTTCGGGTAGGGAATCCATTTTTCTTGAAACTCTCGAATGCCCCTGCTCTCTTAGAATTTAACAGCTGTGAACTGTGTTCGTTTATAGCAGATTTGCATTCAAGAAATATATCAATATATTGTTGTTCTGCTGCCATAATTATTCTCCTAACTCAGCTTTAATCCAGTCATAGCCTCTCTCCTCAAGTTCAAGAGCTAGCTCAGGACCGGCAGTTTTTACGATTTTTCCATTATAAAGAACGTGAACAATATCAGGTTTTATATAATCCAACAATCTTTGATAGTGAGTAATTACTATGCAGCTAGTGTCAGGAGTTTTGAGTTTGTTTACACCCTCGGCTACTATACGTAAAGCATCGATATCAAGACCAGAGTCTGTTTCATCAAGAATGCTCAATTTTGGTTCAAGCATAGCCATTTGGAATATTTCATTTCTCTTCTTCTCACCTCCCGAGAAACCTTCATTCACTGAACGGTTAGCCAATTTATTGTCAAGTTCAACAACGGCTCTTTTCTCACGCATGAGTTTTAAGAATTCACTTGCTGATAATGGTTCCAGACCAAGATATTTACGCTTTTCGTTAACAGCAGCACGCATGAAATTAACCATGCTTACTCCAGGAATCTCAACAGGATATTGGAAAGAAAGGAACATACCTGCGTGACTTCTCTCCTCAGGACTCATTTCAAGAAGGTTTTTACCCTCAAAAGTAACAGTTCCTTTAGTAACTTCAAAAGCAGGATTACCCACTAAAACTGAAGAAAGAGTACTCTTTCCTGAACCGTTAGGTCCCATGATAGCATGAACTTTTCCTCTCTCAATGTCAAGGTTTATACCTTTTAATATCTCTTTGCCATTAATGCTGGCATGTAAATCTCTAATTTTTAACATGATTCTGAATCTTTTTATTCTATCCTACACTTCCTTCAAGAGAAACAGCTAACAGCTTCTGTGCCTCGACTGCGAATTCCATAGGAAGTTTGTTTAATACCTCTTTAGCATAACCATTTACAATCAGACCAATAGCATCCTCTGTTTTTATACCTCTTTGGTTACAGTAGAAAAGTTGGTCTTCACTAATTTTACTCGTAGTAGCTTCATGTTCCACAATAGCTGTCTCATTGTTAATATCCATGTATGGGAAAGTATGAGCTCCACAATTGCTTCCAAGAAGAAGAGAGTCACATTGGCTGTAGTTACGTGCATTATCAGCTTTTGAAGATACACGTACCAAACCTCTGTATGAGTTCTGGCTCTTTCCGGCACTGATACCTTTACTAACAATTGTACTCTTGGTATTTTTCCCAAGATGAATCATCTTAGTACCTGTATCAGCCTGTTGATAATTATTTGTTACTGCCACCGAATAGAATTCGGCAGTAGAGTTGTCACCACTTAAAATACAACTTGGATATTTCCAAGTAATAGCCGATCCTGTCTCTACCTGAGTCCATGAAAGTTTGCTGTCAACGCCCTTACAATGACCACGTTTTGTAACGAAGTTGTATATACCACCCTTTCCTTCAGCATCACCAGGATACCAGTTTTGTACAGTTGAGTATTTTACCTCAGCTCTATCGTGAACAATTATCTCAACAATAGCTGCGTGAAGTTGGTTTTCATCTCTTTGAGGAGCTGTACAACCTTCTAGATAAGATACGTAGCTATCATCATCGGCAACGATAAGTGTACGTTCAAACTGACCTGTATTGGCTGCATTAATACGGAAATATGTAGATAGCTCCATAGGACATCTTACCCCTTTTGGAATATATACAAATGAGCCATCACTAAATACTGCCGAATTAAGCGCTGCGAAGAAGTTATCTCTATATCCGACAACCGAGCCAAGATATTTTTGAACTAAATCGGGATGCTCTTTAACAGCCTCACTAAAAGAGCAAAATATGATACCTTTCTCCATAAGTGTCTCTTTAAAAGTTGTCTTTACCGAGACTGAGTCCATAACAGCATCAACAGCCATTCCGCTTAGCTGCATCTGTTCATGAAGAGGTATTCCTAATTTATTGAATGTTTTTATTAGTTCCGGATCAACTTCATCCATGCTTTTAGGACCCTCTTTTTTCTTTGTAGGGTCAGCATAATATGAAATAGCCTGATAATCTATTTCAGGAATATCCAAATGTGCCCAATGTGGCATTTCCATCGTAAGCCAATGACGGTATGCTTTAAGACGAAACTCCAACAACCATTCAGGCTCACCTTTCTTTGACGAAATGAGTCGTATGACATCCTCATTAAGTCCCTTTTCAATTATTTCAGTACTGATATCAGTAGTAAATCCATATTTGTATTTCTCCTGAGTCAGTTCTTTAACAAATTTATTGGGTTCTGTTTGCATTTCTTATTCAATTAGTTAATAAGTTTTTTGCTGCAGGAAAGAAAATACCTGCAAATATCTTCACCGGATAGTATAACGTAGAGTTCTCCCTCTTTGTTTGACTTACTATATGCCCTTTAGGATCAATAAATTCGATTACATTTATAACCACTCCTATTATGAGAACATACTTAATAACACATAGCAAGCTTCCTAACGATCTATTTATCCACCCTATTTTTATTGTATCGAGTGCTTTAGTTAGAATATTAGCAACAATAGAAAGAGCTATAGGTATAGCTATCCAAATAATTATAAAAGCTAATATCTGTGCTAGTGTAATAGATGTTCCAAGTGTTGGAGCTAACCATTCGGCAGCCATTCCATAAAGACCCCTAGCAAAGAGAAGTCCGGCAATAAGGCCTATAATTAGAGCTACTTGTTTTACTAAACCACTTCTCCATCCTTTAATTACTCCTATTATGATTATAACTAATATAATTAAGTCCATGATTAAATATCTGTAATATATGAAAAGTGCCAATGTGCCATAAACAGCACATTGGCACTTTCGCTATATAAATAAGTTTATATTATAGAGTCTGTTTAACTTCAATTTCTTCGTAAGTTTCAATGATATCACCTACCTTAATGTCGTTACAGTTTGTTAAACTGATACCACATTCGAAGTTAACACCAACCTCCTTAACGTCATCTTTAAATCTCTTCAAGGCATTGATATTACCCGAGAATACAACGATACCGTCACGGATGATACGAGCTTTATCTGATCTCTTAACTTTACCCGATTTGACGATAGCACCGGCTACGAGACCAACCTTAGTGATGTTGAATACTTCACGCACCTCGATGTTTGATGTGATCTCTTCCTTAACCTTAGGAGCAAGCATACCTTCCATAGCCGATTTAACCTCTTCGATAGCATCGTAAATGACTGAGTATTTACGTATATCAACACCATCTTGTTCAGCCAATCTACCTGCAGCAGATGAAGGACGTACTTGGAAACCTACGATAATTGCATTTGATGCAGCAGCAAGAGTTACATCCGATTCAGAAATCTGTCCAACACCTTTGTGGATAACATTAACTTGAATCTGCTCTGTAGAAAGCTTGATAAGAGAGTCACTCAATGCCTCAACCGATCCATCCACGTCACCCTTAACGATAATGTTAAGTTCATGGAAATCGCCGATAGCAAGACGGCGTCCAACCTCATCAAGAGTAAGCATTTTTTGAGTACGAAGACCCTGTTCACGTTGCAACTGTTCACGTTTGTTAGCTATATCACGTGCCTCTTGCTCTGTATCTATCACATGGAATGTATCACCGGCAGCAGGAGCACCATTAAGTCCAAGGATAAGTACGGGTTCAGATGGGCCAGCCTGTGTAATACGTTGGTTACGCTCATTGAACATAGCCTTAACTTTACCATATGCAGTACCTGCAAGAACGATATCACCCATTTTAAGAGTACCATTAGCAACAAGAACAGTAGCTACATATCCTCTACCTTTATCAAGAGTAGATTCTATGATAGAACCTGTAGCTTTACGATTTGGATTAGCTTTAAGTTCTAGCATTTCAGCTTCAAGAAGTACTTTTTCAAGAAGATCCGATACGCCTAGACCTTGTTTAGCTGATATATCTTGTGACTGATACTTACCACCCCAATCTTCAACAAGGAAATTCATAGCAGCAAGTTCCTCTTTAATCTTATCAGGGTTAGCATGAGGTTTATCAATCTTGTTTATAGCAAATACTATAGGAACACCTGCAGCCATAGCATGGTTGATAGCTTCCTTAGTTTGTGGCATCACATTATCATCGGCAGCAACTATAATAATTGCTATATCGGTAACCTTAGCACCACGAGCACGCATCGCTGTAAAGGCTTCGTGACCCGGAGTATCAAGGAATGTAATATGACGGCCATCCTCTAACTGTACATTGTAAGCACCAATATGCTGTGTAATACCTCCGGCCTCACCGGCGATAACATTTGCTTTACGTATATAGTCAAGTAATGAAGTCTTACCATGGTCAACATGTCCCATTACAGTAACGATTGGAGCACGAGGTAACAAATCTTCCTCTGAATCTTCTTCTTCTGTAATAGCTTGAGCCACCTCAGCACTTACATATTCTGTTTTATATCCAAACTCTTCAGCAACAATATTTATTGTTTCTGCATCAAGTCGTTGGTTTATAGAGACCATTATACCTATACTCATACATGTTCCAATAATTTTAGTTACAGGAACATCCATCATGCTTGCTAACTCATTTGCAGTAACAAACTCGGTAAGTTTCAATGTTCTGCTCTCTTCCTGTTCAAGCTCTTCCTGCTCCATTTGACGGTTCATCACGTTTTCACGTTTCTCCTTACGATATTTTGCAGCTTTACTTTTGCTCTTGTTAGTAAGACGAGCCAGTGTCTCTTTAATCTGTTTAGCAACGTCCTCATCACTAACCTCAGCTTTAACTACAGGTTTCTTAAAGCGGTCCTTGTTATGTTTACCACCTTGATTGTTTTGGTTGCGGTTATTATTATTACCGTTGCTATTATTATTGTTATTGTTATTATTGTTGTTATTGTTATTCTTATGAGGAGGTCTATTATTGTTGTTTTGACCACTATTTGTATTGCTAGCAGAGTTTATATCAACGCGTTCTTTATTGATGCGATTACGTTTCTTCTTCTTATTTGCTTCATCATCACTGCTCTTTACTTTATCCTCTTTACGAATCTCTTTGATAATAGCGTCTTTTATCGCCTTGCGCTGTTCAATACGCTGCTCAATACGCTGTTTATCTTTCTCTTCTCTCTCCTTCCTTTTCTCTTCTTTAGTTTTTTTCTTTGGGCGAGTAGACTGATTCAAAGCTGCTAAGTCAATCTGACCAACAACATTAATTTTTGATTTAATTTCAGTAGGACGAATTTTAAATACTTCTTCCGTATTAATCTCTTCTTTCGTCTCTTGAGGCTTATTTTCCATTTCTATAACCTGGGATTTCTTGTCTTCAGTATTGTCAGATAATACAATATTATTAGCCGTATTTGTCTCAGATACTGTTTTATTTTTTGTTTTTAGTTCAACATCCTCTGTTGAATTCTCTTTTTTATCGAAACTATTATTTACAACCTGCTTTTTGGAAATCTCTTCCTTAGGTTGTTCTTGTTTCTCTTCTTTAAGTATTACCGGTTCTCTTTTCTGAACTTCCGGTTCATTGGTTCCCAAAGCTTCTTCTTTTATCTCATCCTTCTTAACACTAGGGCGCTTGTTAAGACTATCCAAATCGATTTTTCCAACTTGTTTAAATTTTGGACGCACGTCTTCAGGGACAACAGTTTTTATTGTCTCTTCAACTTTTTCTTTTGATTTGTCAAAATCTTCGATAGAGATAGAAGCCTTATTACGATCTTTATTCTGACGTTCCTGAATAAATTTCTCGGATTCTATTTTTAAGTTCTTATCGCTACTAAACTCTTTTACAAGTTCAGCATACTGCTCTTCGGTAATCTTAGCATTAGGGCTAGATTCTACGTCATAGCCTTTTTTCTGCAAAAATTCAACTACCGTTGTTATTCCTACGTTTAAATCTCTTGTTACTTTGTTCAGTCTAATCGTCATACTCGATTTTATTATTTATACCGAGCTCAATTAGTGAGGATTAATCCTCAAATTCAGCTCTTAAAATTCTCAACACTTCATCAACTGTGCTTTCTTCAAGATCAGCTTTTTCAATAAGCATCTCTCTAGGAGCATTAATTACAGCTTTAGCTGTATCAAGACCAATTGATTTGATTGAATTAATAACCCACTCATCAATCTCATCCTTGAATTCATCAAGATAGATATCTTCACCCATTGCCTCATCATCGATTTCACGATACACATCAATAGTATATTCAGTCAACATGCTGGCAAGTTTAATATTCATACCACCTTTACCAATAGCTAAAGATACTTCCTCAGGTTTTAAGTAAACCTCAGCCTTCTTTTCCTCTTCATGAAGGATGATAGATGATACTTTAGCAGGGCTAAGTGCACGTTGAATAAATAGTTGTATGTTTGAAGTGTAGTTAATTACATCAATATTTTCATTGCGCAATTCGCGAACAATACCATGTATACGTGATCCCTTTACACCAACACAAGCACCAACAGGATCAATTCTGTCATCATATGACTCAACAGCAATTTTAGCTCTTTCCCCTGGGATACGAGCAATCTTCTTTATAGTGATAAGACCATCATTAATTTCAGGAACTTCCATTTCAAATAATCTTTGAAGGAAAACAGGAGAAATTCTACTTAAGATGATCTTAGGGTTATTATTTTTATTATCTACTCTAGCTACAACTGCACGAACAGTCTCTCCTTTGCGATAAAAGTCGCTTGGTATCTGTTCAGTCTTTGGAAGAAGAAGTTCATTACCTTCATCATCAAGAAGCAACATCTCCTTTTTCCAAATTTGATAAACTTCAGCACTTACTACAGTACCTACTTTATCAATATATTTATTGTATAAACTATCTTTTTCAAGTTCCAGAATTTTTGAAGCCAAAGTCTGTCTCAAGTTCAAGATTGCTCTACGGCCAAAATTAGCAAAAATAACCTCATCGGTTACCTCTTCACCAACCTCATATGAAGTATCAATCTTTCGTGCTTCAGAAAGAGATATTTGCATATTTGGGTTTGTTAGATCGTCATCAGCAACAACCTCTCTATTACGCCATATCTCGAAATCGCCCTTATCAGGGTTTACAATGACATCATAATTCTCATCAGTGCCAAACATTTTCGCTATAACACTACGGAAAGACTCTTCAAGTACGCTTACCATAGTTGTTCTATCAATATTCTTCAGATCCTTAAACTCCGAAAATGTATCGATCAAACTGATTGTTTCTTCTTTTTTGGCCATAATTATTTAAAACTTATTAAGTATTTGGTATATTTTATTTCGTCATATCCAAAGTGAAGGTCTTCTTCAACCATCTTAGGGCGCTTTTCACCTTCTAGTTTAACTTTTTTTGTTATAGTAACAGTAAATCCATTTTCATCAGCAGATTTCAAAATACCCTCAAGTTTTTTACCTGCCTTTGTCATTACCTCAACTTCTTTATCAAGATGAATCAGATATTGCTCTAAAACTTTAAATGGCTGTCCTATTCCAGCAGAGCCAACTTCTAATTCATAATCCTCCTGCTCACGGTCTAATTTAGACTCGATGTAACGGCTTAGATCTACACAATCATCAATCCACACACCTTCTGCATGATCGATTTCAACAACAATCTTATCGCCAGAAACTACATTCACATCTACAAGAAAGTAATCTTTACCTTCTAGCCATTCGTCAACAATCCGACTTACAACTTTCTTATCTATCATTTATTAAATATTAAGAACAAAAAAAGGGCTTCTTCAAGCCCCCACCATTCATCCATTTCGAGGCAAAGATACAAATTATAAACAAGAGGTACAAAATATTATCATAAAAATTGTAAGTTTGCATAAACATATGTAAGTTATGAAAAAAAGCAACTTAAATTTCAATAAACAATTCATGATCATCAATGGCGTACTTGCTATTGGAGTGATAGCCGTAATATTTATTTTTCTCTATACATCCTTCACTTTGAAAAAAGAGGCAGATAAAAAAGAGACCTTTAACGGCGTTTATAGCATTGAAGTATCCAAAGAGTTTGCTAATGACAGTTTATCGATATATATCAATGATAGCCTTCTATTTAACCGCATCATGCCTGATTCAACCATCCAAATAGAGATTAAACGTTTTAACGACGATAATGTTCTTATTGTTGAGGATAAAAATAGTGAACAACTCACACCTTTCAACCTTAACAAAGATGGAAGTAAGATAAAGATTGAGAAGAAAAATGGTTTAATATTAATTACCGAATCTGAAAACAGTAAGAAATAATCTTTAAAAACAGGTATTAAAGTTTCTCAACTCTTTTCTTAGCAGTTGAGCACGACCGGCTGTTAGAGAATTTAAAAGTTCCCAAAAATTTGGTCCATGATTCATCTCTTTTGTATGAGCAAGCTCATGCAATAATACATACTCCATCAGATGAGGTGGCAATAAAATCAGGTAGCATGAAAGGTTTATACTTTTAGCCGCCGAACAGCTACCCCATCGAGCACGGCTACCTGTTATCTTAACTTTATTGTAACGTAAGCCACTAATATTCGATAACTCCTGTAACAAAGGAGGCAGATACTCAGAAGCTCTCTTCTTCAAAGCCCTTATTATTGCATTGGTTAGTAAAGTTTGATTTTTCTTTAATGAGAAATCTAATCCCTGAGGTGAAATAATTATTGTCTTCTCATCTTCATGTTTAAGAGTAAAGCAACGGTAATTCCCTTCTAATACAGATAGCTTAAAACATGGTGTATCAATTTTAAACCCCGGAGCTATAGGAGCTTTTTTAATAAGAGTCCATTTTTGTAAAAGCGAGTCACGAAACTTATCTACTACCTCAACAACTTTTGTTGTAGTAGTATAGGGAGGTGTGGTAACATACAAACCATCACTTTTTGTTCGCATAGTAATATTTCGTGCAAGCCGATGTGTTCTTACTATAATTTTGTCGAAATCTTTATCAGTTATAACTCTTTTTGTTGCCATATCTATACGAAGATATTAACCTTTTATAATACAATCAATGGTTTTACTTGATTTAATCTTTTTATACTGTTTTTGAAAAGATAAAAAAGGATTGCCACTTTAGCAATCCTTTAATATTTAGTGTTTTAAAATTTGAGAGAATTGAAAACTTCTCAGCCTCCAAAAAATGTTTTAAAAAAGCATATATATATTCGCAAATGAAAAATTCAATAATTTATTTATCTATCAAGTTCTTATCACGATCCTTTACCAACTTATTTATAGAATCAATAGGTAATTTAGAATCATAAGCTACTTGAGGATCATTGTTACTACCTTGATATTGATCATATACATAAATAAGGTTACCATCTTTATCTAAAGAACTTTTCATAACCATACCTATTGTAGATACAACAACTATCATTGCAGCAGCCTTAAATAGTGGAGCAAAACGTTTATAAATAGTAAGTCTCTGAGCTTTAACGACAGGCTTTTCTATTAAGCTAAGAATCTTTTTGTCAAACTCCTCATTAAGAGATCTGTTTTTCTCTTCCTCTTGATAAACAAATAGTGACTTATATTGAATTAAATTAGAGGGCACATCATCTTGACGGAAAAATGTTTTAAGAATCTGCTCCTCTTCAAGAGTAGTCTCACAATCCCAATAACGTTCCAATAATTGTTCAATATATTTATAATCCATAATTTTGAATCTCAAGATATTTCTGTTTAAGTTTCTGTCGACCTCTGAAAAGATTTACTTTTACTTGCTCCTCAGTGATGTCCAAAATTTCTGCTATCTCTTTATAATTTCTCCCCTCGATATCTCTTAGCTGAATTACTAATTTTTGTTTTACAGGAAGTTGGTTTATCAATTTATGAATAATTCCTACCTGTTCATTTTCCTCTAATTCATCAAGTGGAGTGAGAGAATCGGAAATGTCATTGTTGGATTCTGTAAGTTGGATATTTTGTGATTCCAATTTTTGGCTTCTATCAATAGCAAGATTTTTTGCTATAGTAAGACAATAAGCCTCGATAGAATCAAATTTTTCCCACTCATCCTTTCTATGCCATACTCTGATCATTGTATCCTGAACAACATCCTCCGCTTCAGCACTATCTAAGGTAATCCTAAGAGCTAACCTATAAAGTTTGTTCTTAAGCGGTAATATATCATTTCGGAAATTGATCTTTTCCATTGCTCTCTATAATAATGACGGATAAGTGAAATAAAAGTTACACATTACCCGTCATTTTTTTTAATTATTTTTTTATTAAAGTTCCTTTTTCTCCCAAAATATCTGAAGCACAAGTAATTACAACCTGCTCAACACCTTTATCAATTGCATCAAAAGCATTCTCAAGTTTAGGAATCATCCCACCTGTAATCACCTTTTGATCGACATATCTTTTAAAATCACTCTTTGTGATAAGAGATATTACGCTGTCATCATCGTACTCATTAGACAATACTCCACTCTTTTCAAAACAATACACCAGTGTTACTTCGAAAATACTAGAAAGAGCTTTTGCTGTTTCACCGGCTATTGTATCAGCATTTGTATTTAATATGTTTCCATCACCATCGTGAGTAAGTGGAGCCATTACCGGTACTATATTTTGCTCCAACAGTCGTTTTAAAACTTGGGCATCTACCTTATCAACATCACCAACAAATCCATAGTCCACCTCTTTTACAGGACGTTTTACCGAATGAATAACATTCATATCTGCTCCGGTGAGTCCAATAGCATTAACTCCCCTTTTTTGCAGTTGTGCAACTATATTTTTATTAACCAATCCACCATAAACCATTGTCACAACTTTAAGAGTCTCGATATCGGTAACCCTTCTACCATTTATCATCTTACTCTCAATACCAAGTTGAGCACACATTTTTGTAGCCGATCGGCCTCCTCCATGAACTAAAACCTTATATCCTTTAATTGATGCAAAATCATTTAATAGAGCAAAGAGTGACTCTTCCTCTTCAACAATCTTTCCACCAACTTTTATAACAGTAACTTTTTCTCTCATAATATTTTATTCCAGATAAGTATATCCATAAAGACCGGAGCGGTAGTTTGATAAGAACTCTTTTCCCTCTTCTACTGAGATTTTACCCTCCTTAACTGATTTTGTAACCCATGTTTCTAGAGTACGAACTAGTTTTTTTGGATTATATTGAACATAATCTAACACCTCGGCAACAGTCTCTCCATCAATAACCTGGTCAATAGAGTAACCTTTTTCATCCACGCTTACATGAACAGCATTAGTATCGCCAAAAAGATTATGCATATCGCCAAGAATCTCTTGATAAGCTCCCACTAAGAATACTCCTATATAATAAGCTTCTTTCCCTTTTAACGAATGAACAGGCATATCATGAGATACATTTCGTGTAGATATAAAGTTTGATATCTTACCATCCGAATCACATGTTATATCCTGAAGAGTAGCTGTTCGATCAGGCTTTTCGTCCAATCTTTGAATTGGCATAATTGGGAATATTTGGTCAATAGCCCATGAATCAGGGAGAGATTGGAAAAGTGAGAAATTACAGAAATATTTATCTGCTAACAATTTACTTAATTTTCTAAACTCATCAGGAGCATGTTTTAAACCGGAAGCTATTTGGTTTATCTCGCGAGTAACCGACCAATACATTCTCTCAATCTGAGCTCTTGTTTTAAGGTCAACAATACCATGACTAAACAAGTCGAGAGCCTCCTCACGTATCTGTTGTGCATCATGCCAAGCTTCAAGCATGCGGCTCTGATTCAAATTATCCCATATATAATATAATTCACGAACAAGTTCGTGATCATTTTCACTAACTATAAACTCTTCATCCATTTCAGGCAGACTGGCTGTTTCAAGAACCTCAAATATCAGCACTGAATGATGAGCAGTGAGCGAACGCCCACTCTCAGTAATAATATTAGGATGAGGAATATTATTTTTATCGCTAGCATCAACTAAAGTAGATATAGAGTCATTAACATACTCCTGAATAGTATAGTTAACACTACTTTCACTGCACGAAGAACGTGTTCCATCATAGTCAACACCTAAGCCACCACCAATATCAACAAACTCAACATTAAATCCCATGCTATGAAGCTGAACATAGAATTGTGACGCTTCACGAAGTGCAGTCTTTATTCTTCTAATCTTTGTTACCTGACTTCCTATATGGAAATGAATAAGTTTTAGGCAACTTTTCATATCCTTCTTTTCAAGAAAATCTAGAGCCTCAAGAAGTTCGCTTGAAGTAAGTCCAAACTTACTGGCATCGCCACCACTTTCTTCCCATTTTCCACTGCCAGAAGAGGCTAGTTTAATTCGTATACCGATATTTGGGGATACATTAAGTTGCTTAGCCATTTTTGCAATGAGTCGCAACTCATTAAGTTTCTCAACTACCAAAAATATACGTTTACCCATCTTTTGGGCAAGAAGAGCTAACTCTATATAGCTTTCGTCCTTGTATCCATTACAAACAATAAGAGAATCGGAGTCTGTATTTATCGCAATGACAGCATGAAGTTCAGGTTTTGACCCGGCTTCAAGGCCAAGATTAAATTTCTTTCCATGACTAATAATCTCCTCAACAACAGGACGCATTTGATTCACTTTGATAGGATAGATAATAAAGTTTTGAGCTTTATATCCATACTCTTGCGATGCCTTACTAAAGCAATTTGCAATCTTCTCAATTCGATTATCCAGGATATCCGGAAAACGTATCAGCATTGGAGCTGCAACATCCCTTATCTGCAATTCATCAACTAATTCTTTCAAATCAACAGCAACGCCATTTTTTCTTGGTGTTACAACTACATGACCTTTGTCATTGATGCCGAAGTAAGAAGTACCCCAACCAGTAATGTTGTATAGTTCTTCAGAATCTTCAATTCGCCATTTTCTCATTTCTCTATTTGTGCAAGAAGTTTATAATAGTAGCTATATGTAATTTAATTTTCTTTCTAATCTTTCAACTGACATATTTATCTCTTTTATGCTCTCCAACTCATCAGCAATAAAACGATGCTTTGCTTTTGTATAAAAAGGTAATCTCTTCTCAAGCCCTTCTTTAATTATTGATAAAAGTTCACTATCACTTTTACCAATAAGAAGTGGGCGTTGATGTTTTGAAACCGAGAGACGCTTAAACAATATTTCTATTGAGGTATCAAGAAAAACTGTCTCCCCAACCGAGTTCATATAATCTATATTATCAAAAAAACATGGAGTTCCTCCTCCCGTTGAAATTACTACATTCTCAAAATCAGATACTTCATGAAGCATATTTTTCTCTATCTCTCTAAATTCAGCCTCACCATATTCTGCAAAAATCTGCTTAACACTCTTATGATATCTCTCTTCAATGTACCAATCAAGATCGATAAAAGTAAGAGCACTTTTTTTTGCAAAAGCTTTTCCTAGAGTAGTTTTACCTGCCCCCATATATCCGATAAGGAATATTCGTTTCATTCTTTTTTCTTTGTTGTTTTTCTAACTTTTTTAGTTGTACTTTTCTCTTTTGGCGTATTTACAATTGTCAAACACTCTTCTAAAGTAAGAGCCTCCGGCTTTTGTGAAGAAGGAATTTTGTAATTCTTCTGTTTATATGATATATAAGGTCCATATCTTCCGTTAAGGATTTGCATATCTGGATCTTCATCAAACGATTTAATCATCTTTTTAGCTTCCGACTCTTTTTTCGCCAAAATCAGAGCTATGGCATCCTCAAGAGTTATTTCCATAGGAGATATCTCTTTTGGGATAGAGGTAAAGCTATTGTCATAACGTATATATGGTCCAAAACGACCTTCGCCTACCGTTACGCTCTTTCCTTCGAATTCGCCAAGTTCGCGAGGTAGTTTAAATGCTTCTAAAGCCTCCTCAAGAGTAATTGTTTCCATTGAGCAACCTTTAGTAATTTGAGCAAACTTTGGTTTCTCGGCATCCTCAGCAGAACCAATTTGGATTACCGGTCCAAATCTACCTATCTTTACAAAAACAGGTTTTCCTGATTTAGGGTCTATACCCAACTGACGCTCACCAACTTTATGTTCACTCTTCTTGTTCATTGTTTCATTTACTAGTGGATGAAACTCTTTGTAAAAGTCATCCATTAGTCCATTCCACTCTTTTTCACCCTCAGCAACCTCATCGAAATCTTTTTCTACTTTTGCCGTGAAATTGTAATCCATAATACCAGGGAAGTATTCCATAAGGAAGTCGTTTACAACTATTCCAACATCAGTAGGTAAAAGTTTAGATTTCTCGCTTCCTGTTATCTCACTTTTTGTTGCAAAAGTGATTTTTGAACCTTTCAATGTAAGCACATCATACTCTCTTTTTACTCCTTCACGGTTAGCCTTCTCAACATAACCTCTCTGTTGAATTGTAGAGATTGTTGGAGCATAAGTAGATGGGCGGCCTATACCTAACTCTTCAAGTTTTCGAACCAAACTACCCTCAGTATATCTAGGAGGAGCTTGAGTAAATCGTTCTGTAGCTACAATACTTTTGCGTAAAACCTCTTCACCTTTAACTAAAGGAGGAAGTAATTTACTGCTATCATCTTCCTGGTTATCATCATCATAACTTTCAGTATAAACTTTAAGGAAACCATCAAATTTAATAACCTCACCTGTAGCAACAAATTTTTTATCATCATTGCTTACAGAAATAGTTGCTGTGGTTTTTTCAAGCTCAGCATCAGCCATCTGTGAAGCTATTGTACGCTTCCATATAAGTTCGTATAATCTCTTTTCCTGAGGCGTTCCATCAATTTCAACATTCGACATGTATGTAGGACGTATAGCCTCATGAGCTTCTTGAGCACCTTTACTCTTTGTTGAATAATGACGATTTTTCACATACTTCTCTCCCATCAGAGATATAATCTCTTCACGTGATGTGTTAAGTGCCAAATCGGATAAGTTAACAGAGTCGGTACGCATATATGTTATCAATCCACTCTCATAAAGTTTTTGAGCAATCATCATTGTTCTTGCTACCGGAAGACCAAGTTTACGAGCCGCCTCCTGTTGTAATGTAGAGGTAGTAAAAGGTGGTGCCGGTGATTTCTTTATTGGGCGGGTTGTAATATCTTCAATTTTGAAAGTAGCATCCATACAAGAGTTTAGGAATGCTTCAGCCTCCTCCTTTGTCTTCAATCTTGAAGGCAGTTCAGCCTTCACATCACTTATGCTACCATCTTTATCTTTTACTTCAAATATCGCAACAACTCTATATGAAGATTCGCTGACAAAAGCATTTGCTTCTCGTTCACGTTCAACAATAAGACGTACGGCAACCGACTGAACACGACCTGCCGAAAGTGCAGGTTTAACTTTTCTCCAAAGAACAGGAGATAATTCAAAACCTACAATTCTATCAAGAACTCGTCTTGCCTGCTGAGCATTAACTAGATTAAAATCTATATCCCTAGGATTATCAATTGCTTTAAGAATAGCATTTTTAGTAATCTCATGGAATACTATTCTCTTTGTCTTTTCTGGATCAAGATTAAGAACTTCGAAAAGATGCCATGATATAGCTTCTCCTTCGCGGTCCTCATCAGAAGCGAGCCAAACCATATCTGCTTTCTTGGCAGCACTCTTCAACTCCTTAACTAAAGTTTTTTTATCATCAGGTATTTCATATGTAGGTGCAAATCCATTATCCACATCTATACTGAATTCCTTCTTCTTCAAGTCACGAATATGTCCGTAACTAGAAAGGACTTTATAGTCGGCACCTAAAAATTTCTCTATAGTTTTAGCTTTAGCCGGAGACTCAACAATAACAAGATTTTTATGCATAATGCTATCTTTTCCAATTTATTTGTGGGCAAAAGTAGAAAAAAAGCAAAAACATCTCTATATAATAAGGTATGTTTCTGCTTTTTTTATTAAAAAATATTTTGATAATAATTTTCTTAGAATTTGAAAGAGAGGCCTCCTAAGAAGTTAAACTTTTCCATTGGATAACAATAATCCGAGAAATTATCTGCGTTTAGTATATTATTTATCTTAGCAAAAATCGTTATATAATTAAAAATTTCGTACTCACCACCGATATATAAATTATTGATATCACCATAAGTGTAGCGATGAGTATCTGAAGAGACTCTATTATCTACTCTCTTAACAAAGGAGAATCCTCCATTAAAAAATAACTTTTCAATTACTTTATATTTCAAATCTATATCTAAAGTTAATTCAGGCTTAGATGCAAGAAATTCATCCTTGCTTAAATCTGAGCAGCTCCATTTATAGTATACAACTTTAGCATTTATATCAAAGATATCCTTGAATCCATATCTAAATTCACCACCACCATAAGTGCAAAATGTTTTTCCTTGAAGGAACAAAGTATAATTTGGTTCAATATTTATAAATGGCGAAAGCTCATTTTTATTTACCCTATATCCGGCAAATAAGTGAAACCACATCTCATTTATTGGCGAAGCTTTAAACCCGACTTTACTATCTAGAAGAGTAGATGTAGATAGATATTGGTTTTCCATGATGAAATATGGAGAGAGGGCACTCAAACGATAAAAATCATTTAGTTCTACTCCTCCACCAATCTTTGCATAAAGCTGATATCTTTCTGCTATAGAGTATTTAGCCAAGATGTCAGGAGAAAACTCCACACCTTTTTTAAAAGCTGTTTGATAATCAGCATGAGCTCCAAGACGTACACTCCAATTTTCTCCGCTTATGCTATAGTATGGATTCATCCTTAGAGATGTATATCCTTTATATCTATCTGATGAATATGAGATATTATCCATCTTGAATTCTATCCCAACATTACTACTTTCATCAATATTAGCCCATACATCACCATTAATATAGAAATCACCTTGCGAACCTTGTTTCAAATCAGCGATAGCATACTTTTGATCAAAAGTACTATAACCTACCTGAGCATACAAACTCATGGAGTTATCACTGTTAAGCGATTTTATGGTAGCATTTACATCAGATGATGTGTTATGCTGCTTATCGAATCCATCATGATTAATATAGTTGAACACCTCTGACTTGTATTTTCCACTCACACTCAGAAGATAGTTTTTAAATTGGTGAGAATAACCTGCATTGATATGAGATGTATAGAATCTACTATCCCATGAATGTTCATTCCAATCATTTAGTTCTCCATTCATGCCATTCAAGCCTGCATCAAATGAGAGCCTATTCTTTGTGTTTAAGTTCAAATTATACTTAGCCGATATTTCAACATTCCCATAATTACCATATCCGATACGAAGAGCACCATTTTTCATACTATTTGAATTAGGTTCAGGAACTTCTAACTCTAACAGACTGTTTGTATATGAAGTGTAAGGTGTAGCATTGTGAGTATATTTTATTACACTCTTCGGAGCTTTAAACTCTTCAACTTTAGGAAGCACATTAATCTTAGTTGCATCCATTACTTCCGGATTATAATTATTCTCTACAATCACAGTTCTATTTAGAGTTGTGTCCTTTTGAGAATAAGAATTCAGCGATAATGATAATAGAAATAGTAGTATATTTTTTTTCATAATAATTCCTTTTTCATTTTTGTTTTACCTTACAACCTACTTAAACGGCTTTCTATCATAGAGTTAATCTCTTGATTCTCATCGTAGTTCTGTTTTAAAGATAGTAAATACTGCTTAGCTTCAACTTCTCGACCTGTTTGCAAATAAATATCCGACAGAAGAACAAACGAACGTGCCAACCAATATACATGTGGTGTACTTACATCTATATAGTTTAAAAGTTCCTTCTCAGCCAAGTTCAAATTTCCTTGATTAAAATATATTTGAGCCAACTGATATTTAGCCTCAGCCCCATAAATATTTCGAGTATCTTTTGCTAGTTCTTTAAGGTCAATAATCGCTGTATTCAAATCATCATTTGCCATATAAGCCTTAGCGCGATAATATTTTGCCTCATTAGAAAGTTCAGGTGATAACTTAGCCGACTCAAGAAGCTTATTAGCAGCTAAAACTATTTCGTTAGTTTTATTAAGTTTTACAGCACTTTTCAACAAACCAATCTGTGCTCTCTGCATCTTCTCGACAGAAGCGGTTTTATTTATTAATGCAGAATATATATTATATGATTTTTCAAAATCACCTCCTTCGAAAGACATTATAGCACTAAGAAGCATAGCCTCTTCCGAGAACTTATTCGAAGGGTATTGTAACACTTTATCGAACGCTGCCAATGACTCACCATATTTTTTTTGGTTATAATGTATAAGACCTATATAATAATTTGCATCCAATGCGAATGCACCTTTAGGGAATATTTGAATATAATTGATAAAACTTCCTTTTGCCTCCTCAACATTTCCTCTCATATATACTTTTTCTGCAGCGACAAATGTCAAAGAATCTCTTTCATTTGGATCAAAAGCTATACCATTATTTGCAGTAGAAGCAAATGCAGCATATTCATCAACTCTGTTTAAATCAATGTAAATAGATTTTAGATCTCTTTGAGCTTGCCTAGCCTCTTCACTGCCCGGGAACTCATTTATTACTTTCTTATAAGCACTAATAGCCTGAGTGAATTTATCATCCTGATAATATAGAAGTCCTATTTCGCTGGCAGCTTTTCTAGCCAGTGAGCTTTGTGGGAACTGTTGTAATAAGATATTATATCTCTCGATAGCATTTTCATTTTGCTCCATCTGCACAAAAGCTCTTCCCTGTTCATATAGAGCATCATCGATATATTGGGATTGAGGATAATCTTTCAGAAGAGTATTTAATGTAACGATTTTACCACTATAATCTCTCTGCAAACCTCTAACAAATGCCTCTTGATACAAAGAGTAATCGGCTAATGATGAATCAATAGCTTTTGCTTGTGAATAGTTTTTTGCAGCAAGAGCAAAATCACGTGAATAAAAGTTACAGTCACCAATACGATTATAAGCATCAGCCAGCATTAAACTATTATCCTTTGGAAGTGATGCATATCTCTCGAACCAACCCTTTGCCTGGCCATAATTTTTCAGCTTAAAATAACAGTATCCTAAATTATACAAAGCAAGTTTGTACTCATCATTGCTTTTATTCGTTGCTGAATTAATATATTTTCTAAATGCCTCAGCAGCTTGAGTATAATTTTCAAGCCTGTATAAAGTCTCGCCTTTCCAATAAATGGCATTTTTTGTAACATTCTCATTATAAACTCCTAAAGAGATTGACTGATTAAAATATGATAATGCCTTATCAAAATTCGAGTTAGCAAACTCTTGAGTACCTAAACTGAATAAAATTTTTTGTTTTGCCTCCAATATTGTTTTGCCGGGAGTTTTAATTTTTTCAATAGATTCTAAAGCAGCAATGTAGCTTTTTGTGTTCATGTAAACTTCAACCAGATAATCGTTTACCATGTCGGCATATTTAGAATCAGGGAATTCATTCAAAAACTTCTCGAATACTGTTACCGATTGCGAAAATGGTGAGTATGAAGTTTCATGAATAAGCAAAGCATAATTGTAAAGAGACTCTTCTTTAATCTTACTACTAAAGTTATAGTTAGCCGACTGTTCAAATGACATTCTAGCCAAATTTCTCTCTTTTAGTTGCAGATAGGATAAACCCATATAGTAATATGAGCTTTGTGTCATCTCATCATTGGCTGTTGCAGCCTTGCCAAACATATTGGCAGCTTGCGAATATATGCCTGTATTATATAGAGATATACCTGCTTCATAAAGAGCAGTTCGTTGTGGTTGTGAAGTTGAAGAAATATATTTCTGTAAACTTGTAGCAGCATCGGCATACGATTTCATGCCATAATATGATTCTCCTTCAACTCTATAATATTCAGATAAAAGCTTGCTGTTTGGATATCTATTTTGAAGTTCTTTAGCCAACTCTAAAGAGTTTGAATATCTCTTCTGCAACAGATATATTTCCGAGAGATAATAAGATGAGTTTTCACTGAATCTATCTTTATCTTTTAGTACTAAAAATGATTTTGCAGCCTCCTCGTATCTTCCCTCTGTGTAATCAATGTATGCTAAATTGTAAAGAGCATCATAATAGTGGCTACCACTGATACTTTTGAGCAATGTAAACCAAATCTTAGCTTTCTCAACATTATTCTCTTTAAGATAAGAAGTAGCTAAAGAATATGCTGCTTCATCTCTTTCTCCATCCGATAGGGCATCTATATCACATGAATTAAAAATAGCAATTGCCTCTTTATATCTACCCTCTTTAAAATATGCAGTTGCAATAAGTGATTCTACTCTATTTCTATGTCTTGAATCAGGATACTTATCAAGATAATCATTAAACATAGTTATGCTTTGCGAAGGATCAATGTAATACTCCTTACAAGCCTTTTCATATTCTAATTCACCTGATTCATCAACAGGTTTAAACTGCTGACCTAATACATTAAAGCTATACCCTGAAAGAAGAGCAACGATAAACAATACTCTTTTATCCATTACTATTTATGTTTATGTGTTTTCAAAAATCTCTTTACACCTTCGCGTACTGAAGCCAATCCAAAATCATCTACATTTATTTTGTCCATGGGAACCCAAAAAGAGTCAGCTACATCATCCATAGCTTTTAACTCTTTACTGTTTTTCACTTTACATATATAAAACAAATCTAATGTATGAACTAAAAAACCGGAATATAGATATGTGTTTGGGATAGAGAATTGATAAACAGACTCCTCAACTGTAAGTCCCGTCTCTTCAAGAACCTCTCGTGCTACTCCCTCCTCTCCAGTTTCAAACATATCAATAAATCCTCCCGGTAAATCTAATGTTCCTTTCATTGGTTCTTTAGCGCGACGACATACTAACAATGAGTTATCTTCATTCAATATGAAAGCCACGGTTGCTGCACTTGAGTTGAAGTAATAAACAAAACCACACTCAGCACAACATTTTGATTTTTCATTATTTACAGAAAAAGTGGGAGACCCACATTTTGGACAATATTTAAAAAGGTCTAAAGGATGCATTTTATTCTATTTTAGACAAAAATAGTTATTATAAACGAAAAGGAAACTCTCTTAGTTGTTCATAATCATTAAAAAAGAGTTTAAAAACAGAAAATAGGTTAATAATGAGATTCATAAAAAGCTATATATGCAATAAATATTATGCATTCAAGCAAATACAAAAACAATAATTTATATATTTGTTTCATATTGACAAAGCTAGAAATGGACATTATTATTATTATCTGCCTAATACTATTAAACGGCATTTTTGCCATGTACGAAATGGCTCTTATCTCTGCACGTAAGAGCAGTTTAAATAACGACATAAAGCATGGTAGCAAAGCAGCACAAATAGCACTAAACTTAGTAAATGAACCCGAAAAATTTTTATCTACCATTCAAATTGGTATAACATTGATAGGAATACTTACCGGTATATATTCAGGTGATGTTTTATCAAGTGATTTTAGTGTATGGCTAACAGACATTGGCTTCCCACAAGCTTATTCGTATACATTTGCTCAAGTAACTATTATTATTATTGTAACATATCTATCTATAATATTTGGAGAACTTGTTCCTAAAAGGATCGGTATGGCTTTATCTACAAAAATAGCTAAATGGTTAGCTCGACCAATGTTTATTCTTTCTCAAATTACTACTCCTTTTGTATGGTTACTAGCAAAAAGTACAACTTTAATATTCAATTTTCTAAAAATCAATCAAGCATCCGAAAAGGTAACTGAAGAGGAGATAAAATCCATGATTGACCAAGGCACAGAAAATGGAGAGGTGCAAGAGGTAGAACAAGAGATTGTAGATCGAGTTTTTTCATTAGGAGATAGAAGCATAAATACCATAATGACATATAGAAGTGATGTAGTATACCTTGATATAAGTATGAGTGGTGAAGAGATTTATGATATAGTATGCAAAAATCTTTATCAAGTATACCCGGTTACTGAAGGGAACTCTTTGGATAATATTGTAGGTGTAGTATATCTTAAAGATCTATTTGGTAAGCTAGATTCAAAAGTTCCTTTCAAAATAAAAGAGTATATACGTAAAGCCGAGTATTTTCATGAAAACACAGATGTTTACCGTGTGCTTGAACATATAAAAAAGAACCATGTTAAATATGGACTGATATGTGATGAATTTGGCTCGTTACAGGGCATTATCACAATTAAAGATATTTTGGAGGCATTGGTTGGATCACTCCCAAGTGAACATGAAGAGCCGGATATCATGCAACGTAACGATGGATCGTGGTTGATTGATGGTCAATGTCCATTCTATGATTTCCTCAAGTATTTTAATTTAGAGAGTTTATACTCAGAATATAACTATAATACATTAAGTGGTCTTGTCCTTCATGAAATGACTCATATTCCCAAGAGTGGGGAATCATTTGAATGGAATAAATTTATTTTTGAAGTGGTAGATATGGATGGAGCAAGAATAGATAAGATATTAGTTACTATAAAAAAGAAATAAAAAAGAACGATATGCTCTCAAGAGATTACATACTTAGAATACTGCAAGAGTTTAGTGAAGCTTTAGAGCTTTTATTAAAAAAGAAAAAGAGAAATGAAGCAGAGTTTGACGCCGAGATACAAAGTATGTATAGAGCATACTTTAATCACCCGGCTCAACATTACTACGCCTTACAAGCAGAATCTATTTTAGAAGAGTTAAGCCATGAGTACGAGAGTAAAGAAATTTTCACAAGAATCGATATGATTTCTGAACTTATATATCAAGATGCTTTAAGCAAACAAAATGATGAAAAGAGATTCCTTTTGGCCAAATCATTATATCTTATTGAATACTTAGATAAGAATAGTGACACATTCTCTTTTCAAAGAAGAAATAGAATAGAAGAAATAAAAAGGGAAATTAGTTTTTGAAACAATATTACTGATAAATTATAAAAAAAAACGTTTTTTCATTTAATATTTTGATTTTAATTAAAAACTATTCATATATTTGCTTACATATTGACAAAGTTATAAACTAAATATACAATGGAAAAAATTGATAATCTTGACAGACAGATTCTTGAAATTATTTCACAAAATGCACGCATCCCTTTCAAAGATGTAGCAGCTGACTGTGGAGTTTCTCGTGCTGCAATCCATCAAAGAGTTCAACGTCTAATTGATATGGGCGTAATTATTGGCTCTGGGTACCATGTAAACCCAAAAAGTCTTGGATATCGCACATGTACTTACGTTGGAATCAAGCTTGAAAAAGGTTCTATGTACAAATCGGTTGTTGAGGAACTTATGAAGATTCCTGAAATAGTAGAATGTCATTTTACAACAGGAGCTTACACCATGCTTACTAAACTATATTCAAAAGATAATGAGCATCTTATGGATATCTTAAACTCAAAAATTCAAGAAATACCTGGTGTAACAGCTACTGAAACAATGATCTCTTTAGAGCAAAGCATAAAGAAAGAGATTCCTATAAAATACGAAAAATAATGGATCTTTTTAATGATCTAAACGTTAGCGGAATCATTATAGGCATAAGTACATTTTTAATTATTGGCCTTTTTCATCCTATTGTTATAAAGGCCGAATATTATTTTGGCACTAAATGCTGGTGGGTCTTTTTAATTGTTGGAATAATTGGTATTATTCTCTCTATTTTAACAAGTGATCTACTTATCTCTTCTTGCCTTGGTGTATTTGCATTCTCCTCTTTTTGGACTATTAAAGAGGTATTTGACCAAAGGAAAAGGGTAAAGAAAGGGTGGTTCCCAATGAATCCTAAACGTAAAGATAAATATTAAGACAATACTAATATAAAAAAACTCGGGCAGCTTCTTTAAGTAGCTGCCCGAGTTTTTTTATTCAGTTGGGTTATACTCTTGTATATTTACCTTCCCTTGAAGGGCTGCTAAAGCATTATATGCTAAAGATCCCATTTCATCTTCACCAGGCAGAACAGATACCTTTGCAAGATAATCTATTTGTTCTTTAAGAAGCTCAACAAAGTAGTCACAATATGCAATACCACCTGTTAATATGATACAATC